>CALBPE010000045.1 GCA_937899275.1 uncultured Chlamydiae bacterium | reverse complement strand
TACGGGCTTTCGTCTGGGAGATGATGTAGAGGGTAGTACGAGTGATAGTGACGAATATTCGGTGGATATAGTCAATGATATTCGAACACCCTAGGATGCAAACGTAGATTCAGACTATTAAAGATAATCTACTTTTTTGAAGGAGTAGATCCAGCTGGATCTACGCTGGTAACAGCTGCTTTCAAAAACTCGATTTTTGCGCCATCTACCATACTAACAATCACGGTTTTTTCTTTGACAGTATCGACTGTACCTAAAATGCCCATAGCGACGACTTGATCTCCTTTTTTCATAGAAGAGCGCTCTTCGTCCATACGCTGACGCCTTTTTTTCTCTGGTCTGTATAAGATAAAATAAAAGAAGACAAACATCGCAATCATCAAGATGATCATCTGAGAAAATCCAGAAGAAGAATCCAAAACTATTTTACCTCGCTAAAACATCCTTATCTGCATTATGTTATGGCATTTCGGTAAAAGGCAAGAAAAACATCATAGACAATCCTGAAGAATCAAAAATTTTTTATTCTCTCTTAGAAGCGTGCTGCATTTTGGTAGATTGTATAGCGCAACTACGTATTGAGCCTTCAAGTTGTTTTCCCAATCGACTGAAAAGCAGCTAACGCTTTTTTTCTCGATTCTTGTATATCGATGATCGGCTCTGGATAATTTTTCCCCAAACATACGCCTGCTTTTCTAAGAACATCTTCCGGAGCTTGCCAAGGTTCTGCTAAATATTTTTGGGGTAGATCCTTTAATTCGGGCAAAAAATGGCGTATATACTCCCCTTCTGGATCAAAGCGTTCGACCTGACTTTTAGGGCTAAAAATCCGGAAATACGGCGCTGCATCAGCGCCAGATCCTGCAATCCACTGCCAGCCTGCGCTATTGTTGGCGATGTCTGCATCGACTAAAGTATCCCAAAACCAGTCGCGTCCTTTATGCCAATGGATCAGTAGGTTTTTCACAAGAAATGAGCCTACAGTCATCCTCAGGCGGTTATGCAGATATCCTGTCTGCCAAAGCTGACGCATCCCTGCATCAATAATGGGATAGCCTGTCTCCCCTTTTTCCCAGGCGCTTAATAGCTTCGTATGCGTCTGCCAGGGAAATCGATCAAATTTCTTTTGAAAGTTTTTTTCTGGAAGAGGTGGATAATGGTACAAGAGGTAGTAGGAAAATTCTCGCCAGGTGATTTCACTTAAAAAATGCTCTACATCTTTTTCAGGAGCATCTGCTTTTTCTACGGCATGCCAAATCTGGAAAGGAGAAATTTCTCCAAAAGCTAAATGAGGAGAAAGCCTAGATGTGTGTTCTAATGCAGGAAAATCCCTTCCTTTTTTATAGCCATGAAGACCCCTTTTTAGGAATACGTTGAGTTTTTTATGAGCCGCTTTTTCTCCAAATTCCCAATGGGATGCTACCGTTTTTCCCCAAGGCCTTGTGGGAAGAAGGGCTAAATCATCAACCTGCAATGACCCTTTTGACTTAATCCAGTGAGGCTCTTTTGGTTTTGGAAAAGGCTTTCTTACAGAAAATTTGTAACTTTTTCTTTTAAACGGAGAAAATACAGAAAAAGGTTTGCCGCAATCTTTCACAACTTCTTCTGGGTGTCTTAAATAAGAAGAGTTAAATAAAGAAAATTCTGTCCCCTTTTTTTTGAGGATTTTCTCTATTTTTCCATCAAAACTGCGGTACCAAGGAGCGAAAGAAGCGCTCATATACACCGCATCGATCTTCTCTTTTTCAATCAAAGAAATGAGGATTTCTTCAGGATCTCCTTTGTCGATATGTAAATGATTTTCTAAACTTTTTTTTAGATCTAAAAGAGAGTGATGTAGCCACAACATACTTGCAGCGCCTTTTGCATACACTTTAGGAGCTAAATCGTCTAAAATGTATACAGGCAGCACTTTCCCTTTTTCACAGGCAGCAAAATAGCCGGGATTATCCTCTAGCCTAAGATCGTCTCGAAATAAAAAAAGCGTTTTTTGCATGATTTTTTCTCCATAGTTTTTCCATATTAAAGAAGTTTTGAAAAAAGACACAAGAAAAGAAAGGGGCAATTTCCATTGAAAGAATCATTTTTACTTGATAAATTTTTTACAATGAGAAAGTTTTTATTTTTAACTTGTAGCTGTTTTTTATGCGGTCTTCTTTGGACCGGTATAAATGCCGGCGTAAACCTTGGTGACAGCGTGTCTAGCTTGGATCAAGATGTTGCTAAAAAAAACCCTTTGGTTATTGTCAGTATTGCTCCCTATAAATATTTTGTAGAAAAGATCACAGCGGGCGCAGTAGATGTCAAAACCATCGTGCCTGAAGGGGTAAATTCCCACACCTACGAGCCTTCTCCCCGGAGCCTTTCTCCCCTTGTGAAGGCAGATATTTGGTTTCAGGTAGGCGATTCCTTTGAAAACAAACTTGCCCCAGTACTTC
This sequence comes from uncultured Chlamydiae bacterium, assembly GCA_937899275.1. Taxonomy (GTDB): domain Bacteria; phylum Chlamydiota; class Chlamydiia; order Chlamydiales; family SM23-39; genus CALBPE01. The sequence goes on along the minus strand of CALBPE010000045.1, from coordinate 1,250 downwards.
TAGAAAAAAATCCTAACTTAAAGATCTACGATCTTCGCTCCTTTGTTTCCTTGATTTATACAGAACATAACTGCTGCCACTCTCATAATCATAGTCATGAAGATCGGGCGCATAACGACGCTTTTTCCGATGTACATACATGGATGGATCCTAAAAATGCTCTGATGCAATGTGAAGCGATGTATAAAATTTTATCTAAGCATTTTCCAGAACTCTCTTTTACTTCCTCTTACGAAGATCTCAAAACCTCTTTAGAAACGCTTGATGAAGAGATCGCTTTTACCTTACGCAACTCCGCATCGCTATCGTTTGTCACTAGCCACCCTTCTTTTGCCTATTTTTGCAAGAGGTACAATTAGCATCAAATCTCTATTGAGCAAGAGGGAAAAGAGCCCACCTCCAGCGAAGTATTCCACATGCTAGAAAAGGCAAAAAAAGAAAAAATTTCTGTTGTTCTTACCCAGCCTCAATTCAGCGCAAAAGGGGCAAAACGGATTGCAAAAGAGCTTAAGGCACCTGTTTGTATGGTAGATCCTTACTCTTATCATTACCCAAATAGCTTAATGCGCCTGGCTTCCTTATTAAAAAACCCTGAAAACGCATGACTATTGTTGCTACTGCGCTTTCCTTTGCCTACCAGAAAAAACGCGTATTAGATCAAGCATCGATTGCGATTCAACCTGGGGAAATGGTAGCTGTTATCGGCCCAAATGGTGGAGGCAAAACAACATTTTTACGACTAGTTGCAGGATTTTTATCTCCCACATCGGGCGCTTTGTCTGTCAACACCAAACGCCCTTTTTCGATAGGATATGTTCCGCAAAATCTCCAATATGACAGGCGTTTTCCGATTACCGTATTAGAAGTTGTTTTAAGTGCTTTTATTCAACAGGCAAGCTGGTTTGGATCGTATCCAAAAACCTGCAAAGAAAAAGCATTAAATCTTTTAGACACTCTCAATTTATGGCCTTACCGCAATATGTCTTTTGGCGATCTTTCAGGAGGACTTGCCCAAAGAGTTCTTTTAGCAAGAGCCCTTGTTGATGCCCCAGAAATTCTGCTGTTAGATGAGCCTACATCTAGCGTAGACCCTGAAGCAAGAAAGATATTTTTAGAGCATATCTATGCTAGAAAAGGCTCCCTTACTATTGTGATGGTTACCCACGATTTAGAAGTAGCTGTGCAGCATATGGACAGGATCCTTTGCTTCAACAAAACCCTTTCTCCTTTTCTGCCAAAAGAAATCTGTG
>CALBPE010000044.1 GCA_937899275.1 uncultured Chlamydiae bacterium | reverse complement strand
CCAAACCCTCCTTTTCCCGACTTTTTTTTGTAAGCGGTCCTTTCGTGGTTTGGATACTTTTTTTCTAGATCGTCTAGCTGATTGACAATGACATCGCAGTTTGGAAAAGTCGAACAGGAATAAAAAGTTTTTCCAAATCGGGATTTTCTAGGAAGAATTTTCCCCTCGCAGCCGATAGCAGGGCATTTAGGAGCGTCTTGATGGGATAGGATTTCTTCCCCTTTTTTAGGGATGTTCACAATTCCCTTACAATCGGGGTATTTGCTGCAACCTAAAAAAGCGCCAAATTTCCCGTAGCGGATAGTCATATCCTCTTTGCATTCAGGGCATTTTTGCTCCCAATCAAATCCTTCGGCGTAGTCTTCTTTGCGGAAGCTGAGCGCTTCTATAGGTGTTGTATAATCACAGTCGGGGTAGTTGCTGCAGCCGTAGAAATATTTATCTTTTGCCCAGATTTTGTGTATTTTATGTCCACATTTAGGGCAATCGAGATCGGTGAGAATTTTAGGAACGGTGGCTTCTTTTTCTGCTTTTTCTACAAGGGGGAAAAAATCCTTCCAAAATGTTCGGATGAGCTCTTTCCACGGCTCATCTTTTTCTGCAATCGCCTCTAAAGCATCTTCCATTTTTGCAGTAAAACCAATATCCATGATCGATGTGAAATTCTCTTCGAGCATTTGCGCGATGATTTTACCAAGTTCTGTGGGCTTTAGAGTCCCTTTTTCTTTGGTTGTATACTCTCTACTTTGGATTTTATTCAAGATTGAAGCAAAAGTAGAGGGACTTGCTATCCCACATTTTTCTAGCTCTTTTACTAAAGATGCTTCTGTAAAGCGGGGTTTGGGTTTGGTGAAGGCTTGAGTACATGTTGCTTGTTCTAAATCAAGCATTTGTCCCTCTTCTAAATGGGGTAAAAGCTTATCTATACCAGATGTTTTAGACGCCTCTTCTTCATTGAGATCTTGTTTTTCTTCATATACAGCTAAAAACCCCTTGAATTTGATGGCAGCGCCTGTAGCTCGAAACAAAACTTTTTTTTCTGTTTCAATATCACAGGAAACGGTGTCATAAACAGCAGGTTTCATTTGAGATGCGATGAATCTTTTCCAAATCAAACAATACAGTTTGTATTGATCTGGATCTAAGCTACTTTTCACCTCTTCCGGCTTATGGTTTAAGTTTGTCGGTCTAATGGCTTCATGAGCCTCTTGTGCGCTTTTTTTGCTCGAATACAAAACAGGCTTATCTGGAAGATAGGAAGCGCTAAAGGTCTCTTGAATGTAGGATCTAGCAGCCTCTAAAGCTTCATT
>CALBPE010000043.1 GCA_937899275.1 uncultured Chlamydiae bacterium | reverse complement strand
TGATGGATCAGCTACAAAAATTCCTTCTCGAATTGGGAGAGGGGTTTGCCTTTATAGGGAGACAATATCCCATTTGTGTGGAAGGCGACACCTACTACATAGATCTGCTCTTTTTCCATACGAAGCTCAGGTGCTATATCGTTGTGGAGCTCAAAGCAAAGGATTTTGATCCAAAAGACGTGGGGCAGATCAATTTTTATCTGTCTGCTGTTGATGATACGTTGCGGCACACAGAAGATCGCCCTACTATTGGGATTCTTCTATGCAAGACAAAAAAGAAACTCAAGGTTGAGTATGCTGTGCGGAATCTAAAAAAACCGATCAGTGTTTCGAGTTATGAGCTCATTGTAAAATCCTTGCCACGAGATTTAAAGCCCAGCCTCCCTACCATTGAGCAGATAGAGACTGAGCTCAGAAAAGACCTCAAGAAGAAAAAGAAAGGCTAGGCGGACTCTTCGATCTTCTCTGCATTGATCAAGAGCCATTGGCAATAAAACCCCAGAAATTTTGTGGGATTATCAATCCCATCTTGCATCGCTTTTTCAACTGGTTTCCTCCCCTTTTTTGCTCAGACCTCGAAGTATCCGCCTAATTTAGAGGGTTCTGGGGCATCGCTATCTTTCATCACCTTGGCAAATTCCTCCGATCCAAAAACCCTTCTATGTTGCGTGATATTCTACGTTCAGGAATTGTCATCTATTGTCCTGCTTTTATTTTTAGGATCATACAACAAATAAATGCAGATGATAGTAGTCTGCCAAACAATCAGATCCTTGTTAAGATGATTGAAGAGATTTACCACGAGAAAAAATCGAACTTAGTTTTCTATATAGTGTTCTAATTAAGGGCGCATTATACAGTATACAAGATGATGATACTCGAAGACGTATTTTAAAACTTTGTCGTCAGACGGGCCTACCTGTAGATGATGAGTTAATCCATGAGGTTATTGAATATGGAAACTATCCGGCCTTAATCATACTATTACTCTATGGAAAAGATGATAAAAGTACTACCGAAAAAACGATCATCAGCAAGATCATTGCAACATCTCGTGCAGCTTAGCTAATATAGAAGCAGCAATTAAAAGACAAAATGCCGATTGCCTTGCTTATTTACTAGATCGAATGAAACCAACAACAAGATCACAATATAAACGCTTTACCCTAATTGCACATCCACAAATGGAGTAGCCCCGAAAAAAATGTACCACTAACCTGCTAACTTCGCTTTTTCTATATGCTCTATATGACGAAAGTGTTTTTAAGGCCGTATGAGGCGCTTTTTTAGTATCATCTTCAAACTATTCATCTAGTTTTTCCAGTGAGAGCGCTATATGTACCGGCTTGACCTTGCGGTATTGTACGCTAAAGTCATCCGAGCGCTCGCCGGCGTTTTTTGCATTGGTTGCTAACCTTGTCGGCATGGGCCTTTTTTCTGTTGAGGGAATAATCCTTGCCGTCAACCTTCTGTATCGATAAATAGACTTTGTAGATAGCAGCCCTGATCTCATCCTGTAGCTCTTAGTCATTTTTTGCAGGTTGTAAGGTTTCTTCAACAGTAGATCCAGACCGGTCGGTTCACTTTACATGAGGGGGCATTTCACTAGGATAGATGAGATTGTTAAAAATTTTCTTTATTTATTTGCCGATACAATAATTTTTGCTCGATTTTTTTTCTATAAAACTGTAGAATATCAATTAAAATTTAACAAAAAAATAAAAATGACTGTTTCAAATCAATCACCAAAAACTCCGTCTTCACGTGAAATTCGATTTTCGAGGCCCTCAACTGTCCAAGAGAGGATCCAAAAAATCTCCAAATTCGTTTACAAATTTTTCACTTTTCTTGCGGCAAGCCCGGTTTATTTATACAGAGCAATTAAAGACAGAATATTTCATACCGATTCCATGTTACAGCTGGCTGTATGGCAAGAATCGACGTTAGCTCTTAGGACGACTCTTTTAGCATACAAATGTCTTGGCATCCATACTGAAGGCCTTTCTCAGAAATACATTACAGAAGCAATTAAACGTAGACAATACCCGCTTGCAGCCACGATGATTAAGGGAAAGATATGTACCAAGACCCCTACTAAAACAATGTGCCCTGTAAAAGAAGCATTAAAGCAAAACCATATTGATTTGCTCTACATGCTTGGAAAGCACATGCCCGACAGCACAAAAGAATCTAGAGAAGAAGCGCTAATCCAATTGATTCAAGCATGGAACGAGAGAAGCTCTTTGAACGTATTCAACGCATTACTCGTACATCACTCCAGCATGGACCGAATAAAAATTTTTAATGCAGCTTTATCAATCCGTAATATATCCGTCCAAAAAAACATCATAGGGCAACTAATTACATCTGGATTGAAACCAAACATACGGACTTTATCGAACCTAATCAAGGATAAAAAATTTCTAGAAGTCAAACGGTTATGTTCTAAAATGGATAAAGTACTACTGGCTGATGATACAGTTAGAGCTATTATTGAAAATGGACAGATTCAATTACTGGGAATATTAATTGACAAGGGAATAAGCCTACCTTCAAAAGAACAACTTCTACAATGTATTCAAACGATCCAATCTAATACAGTAAAAACAGAGATGTTGCTTGCACTTCAAATTAAAGGAAAATTAACCGCTGAACAGGTAGAATCTTTCCTCCCTCAAGATACTAAAGAACGTTTGGACAGCAAAGATAATGACAATTCAGACAACAGGCTTGCAACACCTTCCCTATCTGAAACCGAATCTATTGATGATGAAAAACTAGATTTCAAATCTAATCGAACAGACGCTCTATTTCACCCGTCAAGAGAAAACGAAGGTCCAAGCAATGAAGAGACAATAAATAAGCTCAAGAAATATGCCCAGAAGGAGGATCTTCGAGGAATAGGGACTATAAGCAAGGCCATTGAGGCCCTAAAGCTAGAACCTGAGGAAATAAAAGAACTGATTCAAAAAGGACATATTCTTGCACTTAAACAACTAGTTAAAAATGTAGTTTTTTTAAGCCATCATAATACTATAGTTTTATATATTGCAAACACCAACTCTCTTGCAACCCAAGTAAATGTAGTAACAATGCTATTAAAGAAAAAGGTGTGGACGGCTCAACATGCAATAGATCTACTCAACGAGCATACCAAGACTGAAAATAATCCCGCATTAGAGGGTTTATGGGATGTAATGAGGACGCAAGAAATCTCTCATAAAATTGTCGAACAACTGATTAAAAAGGGAAATACCGATGTACTCGCAGCGCTAGCCAAAAATGTATTACAACTAGGCTGCCCTGAACAAATACTTTCATATATTAGGAACGCACCTTCCCAAATCCAAGCTAAGGTAGTAAAAACGCTGCTAGAAAAAAAAGTATTGCAAGCCAAAGATGCAATAGACCTTCTCAAGCATCATGGCGAAGCTAACAACAATGAAGCACTCGGTTCCATATGGGCCGCTACGGTAGAATCAAAAATATCTGATCAAATAGTTGAAAAACTAATTAAGGAAAAAGACACCAAAATGCTGATCCAACTAGTCAATATACCCGCATTTAATCAGCATAGATCAATAGTGACACATATTGCTAACGAACCTTCTGAAAACCAACTGTCACTACTGACTAAATTCAGTGAAGCAGGTGCATTAAAAGAACAATATATAACAGAGCTAATTCAGGATCATATCAACAAAAAAAATACTGCCGCATTAAAGGCTCTATGGCCTATCGTCAAGAATAAGGGGATACATCTTGAAATCACGAAGATACTGATTCGAAAAGCAGATATCAAAGCACTGGAATTACTGCACGAAAATAGTCTCTACCTCGGTCCGTATAAGCATATAGCTGCATGTATTGCAAAAATGCAAGATATCAAGCAGCAAAACACAGTAACGATTCAGATGCAGGAAGCAGACATATTGTCAGTACACGGTGTATCCGAACTGATGCATATCTACATTAATCAAAATAAGGTGGCATCTCTCGAACATTTTCTTACAGCTGTGCAAGAGGGAGAGATTGATCATGAAGACAATCTATTGGAAATCTTACAAAAACACGCATATGATCATTCCCTTAAGCCCGAGACGCATAGCCCTATCAAAACATTTATTGAAAACAATATAAAAGCAGCAATTGCAGAGAAAAATTTCCGCTCTATTCGAGGCTTTTTACAGAATGTAGACTACCACGACATTATTTTTGAGACATGGAAAAAGACTACAGGCAATGAACAAACATCCTATATTATGGGGTCAACGCATACACCGAAAAAGCAGGTATTGTTGCGTAAACTCCTACAGGAAGGCTTTGTCCTAAACCCCGCTAGTATGCAGCGTATCGCTCAAAATGAAGATCCAATATACTTGGATATTCTACTGACAAACGCAAACGAGACGAATTGTAAGTCTATCCACGAGTTTTTGGCTACTCCGGCTAACCATGACATAATTTTTAACAAATGGAAGAAGACTACATGCGAATCCATAGACTACAGCAACTGGATTAAAACGAAAGAGCTGCTAAAGCCGATATTGTTGGAGAAACTGTTACAGAAAGGCTTTAAATTAAACCCCTCTAGTATGCAGCATATCGCTCAAAATGAAGCTACGAGCTGCTTAACAACTTTAATGCAACACCTAAAGAATAATAGTCGTCGTATACCACAACTTGTGGGATGGGTGCTAGATAGGAAAAAAGGCCCTCAAGAAATAGCATGGCGATATGAACAAAGATTGAAATGGGGATTACAATTACTTAAAGCCTCAGGCTATAGTATTATAACTAACGACCACTTCGCATCGATATTTCAATCCAAATCTTCTAGGTTTTTCACGTGTATTATCGACTCAGGTATCAAAATGAATTACCCTGCGTTTGTTCTTAGTATTATTAAACAAGAAAAAAAACAGGGTTCTAACTTTGAACGAACAATGGGGCTGCTGTATGATATTCGTGAGCGCAGTAAATTCATATTTGATCCACAAAGTAGCGCTCCAGTTATCGAAGAATTGAATAGTATCAATCGATCCGATAATCGAGCCAGGCTTCTAAATTACCTGCTAGATATAGGCTTAGATAGAGCTGATGCTTTGGTAGATCATGCTATTGAAAATCGGGAAATTCGTATCTTGACGAAAATAGCAGGTAACTTTCACATAGAATATGTCATCCGAAGAATTATAAAGAAGCAGCAAGAGAACGAGCGACTAGACTTACAAAACGTACTAGATTCCTTCTTAAATACTATAAGATTAGGAGCAGATCTTAATTACTCTAACTATGTAAAAATAGCAATACAGGAAAAACATACGGATAGCCTTAAAACATTGCTATATCACATGGGAGAATTATTAAAACTTAAGGATTACATTGTATACGCACAAATAGCAATAGAGAAACAATATAGGGATGGCCTTCAGATATTGCTAGATCGCATGAAATCATTACCAGGGTTGAGTGCATCTGATTATAAAATATTATGGCAGGACGCCTTACACTTAAAAAGCGGGTCCCAGGGTATTCGAGATACACTTAAGCAATATAAACACCTCTTCTTTGAAAAGAAAGAGTCTGAACATAAAGCAAATCGAAACTTCTTCTTTAAAAAGAAAGAATCTGAACATAAAGCAAATGGAACAAATAATAGCACTCCTAAAACGGAAACTGATACAAACCTCAATCTAGCTTCGTTCAAAACAATTGTACATAGTCCATCTAATAAAGATTGGCTAAACGCAGTAAAAACTGAAGTAAAAGAAAAAGGATCTAGCGTATTCAAAAATAAAACATCCCTCTTGAAAAACAACGGTCATTTACAAAAGATACAAGAAAAATTCAAAAATAGTTTCAAAGACGTGACTGATGAAGAATTTACTAAATTAGTCAGTAGTGCATTAACTCACCCAAGAGCTCCACATACCGCAAAAAGTCGGCAAGAGTTAAAAAAACTCGGTCAGACTGCACTCATAAAATATTTACTTAATGCACTTTCCGATAAAGAATGGCTACAGGTATTTGCCGATTCCTGGTTTGATCAATTTAAAGTAAACAAAAAAAATGCGCTTCCTAACGAGGCTATATGGAAATCCGAAGTAAAACAGAAACTATCTCAACTGAAAAAATATGAGCTTACCGATGAAGACCTGATGAATATATTCATCCAAAAATGTCTTTTTCTATTTACAGCAGAAGCTCGTAAAACATTCGTTGACACCCGAATTATGCCTTCGATAAATAAGAGAAGAGAAAGCCTGAAGGAAATTCTACATCAAAAAAGTAATTTGCCACTAACACACTTAGTACAAATAACTGATCAACTGATGAACGAAGCCGTAAAATTACCAAAAAATCCTTTAGGTAATGAAGAAATCGACACCATACTACCGACCCTAAACAAAGAAGAACTTCTAACAAGCCTAACGCTGAGCGAAAAAATGGATACTTATCATGATATAAGTGAAAAAACAGCAAAAGCAATTGAGAATAAAATTTTTAAATTTAAAGAAAAGACGAGAAAAGAAGCACAAAAAGAAAATAAAAGTACACGCAGTGATATTCCTAAAAGCAAGAAGACACAAAAAACAGAACTTGAGAATCAACAAACAAAAGAAACGAGCCAACTCGAATCACGGCTAACAGAACTGACTAAAGCGAAGCCTTTAGTAAAACGATTGGGAAATATCCTCATAAAGAAACTTACACCTGTCAAGAGTACTGATGATTGGGATACTTTATCTAATAAGATAAGAAACAGGTGGAAAGTAGCAGAATATCTTGTTTTGGCGAATCCACAGAAAAACCCCGGAAACATAAAATTAGCCGCAGCTGTTACGGCCATTCTAAAGGCTGCGCAAAGATCGGAAAAATATGATAACGAACTCAAGGAAAAAATAGCGGAACTAGAAAATGCAATACAAAGGGAACAAAAAAAGCAGCTCAGTCTTATAGTATCTTGCATAGAGAAGGCACGCGAAACGCACAAAGACATGGTAACTTTTGTTCAAAAATTACCAGAGTTATGTACCACTGATCTTAACCAACAGAAGACGATGAAATATAACGAAATAATTGCACTTACACATCCGGATAAACACGTCGGAAACGAGACTATTCCTTCGATGGTTACAGACGTGCTAGTTACAGCTCAAAGGATACTTAGAATTTCCCAAAAAATAGAAAAGCTTAAATAAAAAACGCCAATAAACCAAGATGCCCACACCTGAAAAACCCTCAATACATTCAAGGCTTTTTCAGATGTGGGCAATGCTCTCTTGATAAATATATCGGAAGATAGTAACAATACATCTAGAGAAAACACGCCGCTTATCATGAAAAAATACTTTTTAGCAGGTCTTGCTATTTTGCTACCTTTGGCAGTAACTGTTGCTGTTTTTAGCTTTGTAGTGCGTTTTTTAACCAATCCTTTTATGGGATTAGCTGTCGACTTCCTTAGGTACATGGGGGTGAAAAATACGGGCTTTGCTTTTTTACAATCTGAACAGGTGCTTAGGTATGGTAGCCAGCTGATTATCTTGCTATCGCTTTTTTTGCTCACCTTACTTCTTGGATGCATCGCAAGATCACTGGTTTTTAGTCTATTTTTTCATTATTCAGATAAGCTTTTGCATAAAATCCCTCTTGTCAACAAGGTGTATAAAACCAGTCAAGATATCATCCAAACGCTTTTTTCTGCGGAAAAAAACTCGTTTAAACAGGTAGTGATGGCGCCTTTTCCCACAGAAGATGTGTACTCTTTAGCGCTTGTTTCAAGGGAATCTCCCAAGAGCTGTCAAGAAGCAAAAAATAGTGAATTGATCTCGGTTTTTGTACCTACAACGCCTAATCCAACAACGGGCTTTTTGTTGATGTATAAAAAAGAAGATCTTGTTTTTATCGATATGAGCACAGAAGATGCGATTAAATACATTGTCTCTTGCGGGGTTATTGTACCAGAAGAAGGCAAACCGCCACCTAAGGGTCCAGGATGAAAAAAACCCTTCTTGCTGGCTTAAGCGTTCTCCTACCTATTGCACTTACCTTTCTTCTTTTTATTTTCCTCATTGATTTTTTAACCGCTCCTTTTTTAGACCTGATACAAGACTCTGCCAAACGTTTTGCATACAACAACTTTAGTAAAATACCTTTAGATTTGGTGGTCTTTTTCACCCGGCTTTTTATTTTATTTGTTTTAGTTCTTCTCACCTGTTTTATTGGCTTTGTGGGAAGGAAGTTTTTCTTCCGATCGCTGATTGAACTAACGCAAAATATGTTTGCAAAAATCCCTTTTCTTAGAAGCGTATTTAAAGTAACTACAGAAATTACTAAAGCGCTTTTTCATAAAGACAATCAGCAAGATCAAGCGTTTAAAAAACCTGCTTTAGTCCCCTTTCCATCTAGAAAAAGTAGCTGCGTTGGATTTGTTTCTGGATCCATTCCAAAGGTGTGTGAAGAAAAAATCCCTGGACTTGTTCCCGTATTTGTACCTACTTCGCCTCACCCTATATCAGGATATATGATGATGGTACCGAAAAAAGAGGCATTAGATATGGATATGACCAATGAAGAGGCTGTAAAATTTACCGTTTCTTGTGGTATGATCACTAGTAGATAATATGGTTTACCTACATTTTCATGCGCGTTGTATTTTACCCGATTAGTACTACAGATAAAAAACTCCGTAAGCTTGTGCAAACAGCGCGATCTTACCTCAAAAAAAAAGAAGCTTTTTTAATTCAAGTGGCAGATGAAAAAAGCGCGATTTTTGTAGATGAGCTTCTATGGGAATTGCCAAAAGAGGGGTTTTTGCCCCATGAAATCGCATCCACTACGACCTCTAGCCTGATTGCGATTACGCTAACGAGAAAAAATGTCAACCGCGCAAAATCTGTCTTCAACCTATGCCCTACACCTTTGATTTGCAGCTCTTATGAAGTAATCTACGACTTTGAAGACTCCACCTCTTTTCACCGTAAAGAACTATCAAGAAAACGTTTTGAAGCCTATAGAGACGCTCAGTATACCATTGAGTCCCTCTAGAGCAATACTCTCCTTGCGAGTTTTTCAGAAATTGCGTAAAATAATAAAAAAATCGGGATGTTTTATGACCAGAATGAGCAAACAAATGAAAAGACGAGCTGTATCTCCTAGAAAGAGACACCTCTCTTTAAACGAAAAAACAGGTCCAAAAAAAGACCAGCTAGCAGAAGGCTACAAAAAACACATCAATGCCATTTCTGAGCCTTCGATAGATCGTTCATTTATACCAAGAATTAAGTAGATAAGGATACGTTACTTATGTCACGACACCAAAGTTATGGAAAAGCCAATACAGGAATGAAAAAACGCAACGTTCTCAAAAGATTTGAGCGTGTTGACGTATTAAAAAAATTAGGCAAATGGGAAGAAGGAAAAAACACGAAAGTGACCGGCCTTCCAAAAACTCCTGCAAGCTAAATGCTTGTTCACGTCAATGATGAACAAGATCTCTTGTTTATTCAAAAAGATTCTATAGAAAAAGTACTTACTTTTTTAGTGGAAAAAGAGAAGATCGACTGCGATGAAATCGCAGTCCATCTCATCAATGATCAAAAAATATCTACACTGCATAAGCATTATTTTGATGATCCCACACCTACCGATTGCATCTCTTTCCCTATTGACAAACCGGGTGAAAGAGCTGATGGAGTGTGTTTTTTAGGTGAGATTTTTGTTTCCACGGAAACAGCGAGCTCCTATGCCAAAAAACATGCACTAGACACTTATGAAGAAGTTCTACTGTATATAATACATGGATTTTTACATCTCATCGGCTACAACGATCTAGAAGAAGAGGATCGGAAAAAGATGCGAGAAAAAGAAAAATTTTGTATAGATATGCTAAAACAAGCAAATATTTGCCTGAACCAGTAGGAAGCCTTATCCTTTTTCTCCAAAATCCTTTTTATCTTTACTCTTAAGACCCATGGAAAAAAGCGCTACTTTTTTTTATATGGAGAGTTTTACCCTTCTATTTTTACTGTTTTCTGCATTTTTCCATACCCTGCAAAAATCACTAAAACTATTGGGGAAACACCAAGCAAAACAGCTGTTCAAAAACCGGGCTTTTACCTGGATATTTCATCCGGTATTTCGGGAAGATCTGCAAGGCACGTACCTGCAGATACTGCATTTTTTACGCCCTATTTTTGCCATCATCTATGCGATTTTTGCTACCTTGTTTTTGCAGAATTTCACCGGTTATGTAGAAAGCTATACTGAATGGCACCTGCTTGTATGGATCTTATCTATACTTGTGACTTTAAGCGCTTTTATTTTTACCGATCTTTTTTGTCATATTGTAGCTTACTGCTTCCCAGCGCCTAGCGCAAAAGCGTGCCTTATGATTACCTTGCCGATTTTTTTTCTTCTTAGCCCCATTTTAGCGGCGTTTCTGCGGCTTTCCCAAAGGTATGTAGCAATCAGCAAGTCTCGGTATTCCCCTGAAGAACCAGAAGCCCTATTACGAGAAATTGAGGGGTCTTACGCTCTTGGATTTGATGCAGCAGATCAAAAATGGCTTTCTACCTTTTTACTATTTAAAGGACGCGTTGCTAAAGAAATTATGATTCCAAGAATTGCGATTACAGCAATTCCTGAATCGGCTTCTTTAGAAAAAGCAGCGGCTCTTTTTTTAGAAGAAGGGTATAGTCGTATCCCGGTATATAAAAACAGTTTAGATGAAATTACAGGCGTTCTTTTATATAAAGACCTTTTCAACTTATACATCAGGCAAAAAAGCTTAGAAGAGTCGGTGAAATCACTAGTCAAACCGGTGATCTATGCTCCAGAAAGTAAAAAAATTGCTGCACTTTTACAAGAATTTCGAGCAAAGCAGCTCCATTTCGCCATCATCGTAGATGAATATGGCGGAACAGAGGGCATTGTAACCATCGAAGATATTTTAGAAGAGCTCGTAGGGGAAATTGAAGATGAATACGACGTAGTAGAAAAAGATCTTTTTTGGAAACTTCCCAATGGATCTTGGGTTGTCGATGCCAAGCTTAACATCACCGATGTTGCCACAAAAACCGGCGTGCATATCCCACAAAGCTCAGAATATGAAACCATCGGAGGATACGTATTTTATCGAGCGGGTACCATCCCGCAAAAAGGATGGTCTATGCACCACGACGCCTTCGAGTTAGAAGTGCTCCGTTCTTCAGAAAAAGCGGTCGAAAAAATCCGCCTTACCCCAACAAAATACCCAGAAGATACAAAAAGCTGCGACTGATCGATTGCTCTGCAAACCTCTTTCAGGTAAAATGATTTAAGAATTCATGAGGAGACACGGAATATGAGAAGATCGATTTGCTATACAAAACCAACTTACACAGTTGCTGGAGAATCTGGCACTTGGCAATTTATCTATACTCCTTCTCAAAACCTTCCTAAAGGAACGCGGCTTAAATTTGATCTCCTCAGCAGGCTGCGCCCTATTGACTGGGAAGTTCCTGAAACCAATCTACAATCCAAAAAAAGCGTCATCTGGGCAGAAACAGCCGGCAATACACGTATTAAAGCTCGCCGCACAGAAAATGAAGATCTTGCACAATTTGAATTCACATTACCTAGTGATATAAAAATTGGTGAGCCGATTACAATTTTTATTGGCGCAATAGATCCTAAAACAAACAAGCCCAGTAGAGCGCAAAAAGTTGTGCAAAGAAAACGGGCTTTTCACCTTTACATCGATACTAAAGGCAAAGGTGAGTACAAAGATCCAGAAACTTTTTATATGGACATCCGAGGAGGAGTCCTTCATTCGCTGCGGATTATTGCACCTTCTGTTGTTACAAGAAATAAGCGCTTTGATGTGATCGTCCGCTTTGAAGATGCCTTTGGTAATCTCACAGCAAATGCTCCTGAGGGAACGCTCATTGATTTAAGTTATGAGCATTTACGAGAAAATCTTAATTGGAAGTTATTTGTACCAGAAACAGGGTTCATTACATTGCCTAATTTATATTTCAATGAGCCTGGTATCTATAAAATTCGGCTGCGTAACCTACAAACAAAAGATACGTTTTTCTCGCCCCCTATCAAATGTTACCAAGATTATCCCCTCAATTTATTTTGGGGCGTTTTCCATGGAGAATCAGAAAGATTTGACGCTCAAGAAAACGTAGAATCTTGCTTGCGGTATTTTCGCGATGAAAAAGCCCTCCATTTTTACGGCGTTTCCTCTTTTGATGCAGAAAAAGAAACATCTTCTGACATCTGGAAACTCATCACCAATCAAGTTTCTGAGTTTAATGAAGAAGACCGTTTCGCTGCCTTTCTAGGTTTCCAGTGGATAGGAGAGCCTAAAGAAGAAGGCGTTCGGCAATTTTTATATACAAAAGATGCCAAACCCCTTCTTAGGAAAAAAGATACTAAGACAAATTCATTAAAAAAAATCTACAAAACCCATCAAACCAAAGATTTTGTATCCATCCCTTCATTTACCATGAACAGTAAACATCCCTATGATTTTACACAGTTTGATCCAGACTTTGAAAAAGTAGTGGAAATTTACAACTCTTGGGGCTCTTCTGAGTGCACAGAAAAAGAAGGTAATCCAAGACCGATTACTTCTTCAGAAAAATCAGGTATACAAGAATCTAAAGAGGGATCGATCCGCTCAGCTCTTAACCGCAACTGCCGTTTTGGATTTACAGCAGGAGGCTATGATGATCGAGGCATTTATGAAACCTTATTTGATAGCTCGCAAAAACAGTACTCCCCTGGCCTAACAGCGGTACTTGCTAAAGACCATTCCAGATCTTCTATTTTTGATGCGTTACAAAAAAAAGCTTGCTACGCCACTACAGGCGCCAGAATCATCCTAGGATTTTATATTGGCGGAGAAAAAATGGGATCTGAGCTATCAAACAGCCTAAAGCCCGGCCTTGCACTCAACCGGCATATTAGCGGGTATGTGATCGGATCTGCTAACATAGAAAAAATAGAAATCATCCGTAACGGAAAAGTTCTGCATACCCTTTCTGGCGGTAAAGACACAGTAGAATTTGCCTATGATGATGGCGATCTCTTGAAAACAATTGCATTAGATCATAGCGAACATCCCTTTGCCTACTACTACCTAAGAGCTTTTCAAGAAGATGGACACATCGCCTGGAGCTCACCTATCTGGATCGACTACCATTCTGTACTGCAAAAACCAACTACAGGAAAAAAACCAACAAAAAAATAGACTGTGTACTTAGATATACGTAGAAGCGCTCCTATGAGCGCTTCTTTTGTTTGTTACCTCCAAAAAACACCGTTCTTTAGGTCTGAGATCTAATCCTTGACGCTTTTGAAGTGTTATAGCGCAAAATCACAAGAAAAACATAGTAAAACCAGGAAATACCTGGAAGCCTCCAATATAAACATACTGTAGCAACAAAAAAGCGCAAATTAAGGTAAGAGAATAGGAGCGCAATAGCGCCGCCTTTCTAATTCGCACCAAGACACAGGAACTGCCCGCTTTTCATTGATAAAAGTTCAAAGGGATGAAATACAGAAAAAATAAAGTGTATAAAAAAAGCTAGGTTGTACAACCTAGCTTTTTTGTTAAACAAAAGAAGTTTGTGAAAACAAAACTGAAGACTATCACGCTTCTGATTTATTTTCTTCGCCGTGAACTTTTGCGTTTGATGTATCTGTTTTTGATGCATCTGTTTCTGGTGCACCTGCTTTTGCTTTACTGCAAAGACCACAGCACCAGCCGGCAGTTAGAAGCCAGAAAAGGCTAGAAAAGGCCCAAGTTACAGTGTTCCAAGCTGTAGTGAAAATTGATTTTTTATCTCCTGTATTCTCTCCTTTGGCTTCCTCTTTGCCCTCTGCTCCTCCTCTGATACTAGATCTAGAAAGTGCGTTAAGGCGATTTGAGGAATTGACTGCTTTGCCTAAGTCAATCTGGCGTACAGATGGGTTTGCATTTAAGGTAATGGACTTTATTGGTGTCATACTGACCTCCGTATTTATGGTTGTAGGCGTAATATTGATTACATGATTTCTAAAACAATGAGGATATCGTACGATATTTCTTTTTAAGAAAAAAGGGAAAAATATCTTTTCTCCATTTTTTTGGTAGAATCACGATTGCAAAAGAATTCTTTTAGAGGTAAGAAAGGAGAATAAGCGTGATTTATGCAATCAAATTTTTTTTATGAGATGGTTCTATTTTTGTTTTTTATCCATGTTGAGCGCAGTCTTTGGGGGCGATATAAGGCATGCGCTCTATCTGATGAAAAACCAAAAGCGAGTAGAGGCAATCAGAAATTATCGCGCATTTTGCAGAGAAAAAAGTAGCGCTAATTACGAGATTTTACGCGAGCTTGCTTTACTTTTACTCGAGCAAGGTATCAAAAGTGATGATCAAGAAATGCGGATGCTAGCAGCCTACGGAGCGGGGCTATCCGCCTCTTGCCTTTCTGTGGATATTTTAGAACAGGCTTTATACAGCAGCCATCCAAAACTCCAGCTCATTGCGGTTTTTTTCCTATCACAAATACAAGACGATACATCTTCTTTTTTATTAGAAAAAGCGGCGAGCTCTTCTGATTTCTTAGCGACAAGAGTGGAGGCCTGTTACCATATGGCTTTGAGAAAAGAGCGTCACGCCACAAGCTATACAGAATCTTTAATGGCGCTTTTACCGCCGTTTTTTCGACCTTTTTTTCCCCAGTTTTTTGCAGCTATTGGCACACCTTCTGCAAATGCTGCGCTGAGAAAATTGCTGCAAGATCCCAACCCTATGGTCAGAGTGCAGTCTATTTTGAGTTTAGTAGAATGCAAAAGAGACGACTTTCTGCCCATGATCCGGATAAAATTAACGCACCGCAATTTAGCTGAAATGGAAGCTTGTGCATATGCATTAGGGGTATTTGAAGATGCCCATAGCTTAAAATCGTTGCAGGCTCTTTCTCATCACTCTTCGCAAAATGTGCGTATAGCCGCTTTGCTTGCGCTGCACCGGCTAGGCGATACAAGTAAAGCAAAAGAAGTGGAGCTTGCTGCGCTTTGTCACGATCTATTTGCGATACAAGCATTATCTTATATCCAAGGATCTGAAGATGCTCTTTTTGAGCTAACTAAGGCAAAAAACCGTGAGGTTAGGGCAAACGCAGCAATTGCTTTACTTAAAAGGCAAGATCCCAGCTGCTAAAAGCGCTTAGAAGCGCTTTAAAACGACGAAAAAAAGCATATGGCCTGCATGATGCAAAGCTCTCTAGGTGGAACGAAAAAAACAAGAAAAATCGTCTCTATGCCAAGTGGAGATACGTCTGAGGGAAAAAGAATACAAAGCATTTCTTATATGATCAAAAATCAGCTGATTAAAGAAGCAATGTATTTGCCAGAGCCTTGCTTTTTGCAGATAGCAGATAAATTATTATCAAGTAGGCAAAAAGCATTTGTCCCCTCTTTGATGCAATTATTGAAACATTTGCAAACAAAAGATGCGATCGATCTTTTGAAAAAATATGCGGAAGCTTTAGGAGCGCCTTTTGTGCGCAATTACGCAAATCTTACCCTATTTTCTTTAAGAGAAAAAGGGCCTTATGAAAAACGGGTATATCAATTACTAAGTTCGATAGAAAATATCGATGCGATCCAGTTAAAAGAGCATATATCTTTATCTGATCGCAAAGAGCTAGATCACTATTCTCTATCACCAGAAGAAACCTCGCAATTACTACTCGATGCATTTAGCGAAGTAGCTCTTAGGCAAACGCCTAAAAGCATCGATTTTGTATTGCAAACTATGGAAAAATCTTCTGAAAAAATGCGGGTGGCTTTGGCAGGGCTATTGATTCGTGCTACAGAGTAAAAATGTGCGATTGCAGTTGTTATAAGAACATTTTATACTGCTTATCATGCGGTTTTTCCACTTCAGCACCTTGACTACTTACCAAAGGCTTTTTCTTAGGAAAAAAGCGCTATTGTATAGATGAAGCAATTAGTTTATTCGCAGTTA
>CALBPE010000042.1 GCA_937899275.1 uncultured Chlamydiae bacterium | reverse complement strand
ATGTTATTAGCGCTATCCCTTTAAGAACAGTAGGTTCTTCTAAACCTCTTTTGCATCCAGTTCTTACACTACGCACAGTTCTTCAACAGCCGCAATTAGAAAAAAGGATTCTATCCTACCTCAATCTAGTCGAGATTTTTCACCTTACCAAGGCGCAGTATCCAAAAAACGCTCGCGCTCATCTATACCGCCGGTTAAAATCACAAGGAAGCCTTACTTACCTTTGCATGCCCCGATTAGCTGAAGGAAAAAGCTCCGACTTGCAAAACGTTCAAGACTTTGTCTTACAAGACCTTGTCTTAAATGTTCTTAAAAATGTAGCTGCTCATCTACAGCCTGATCCAGGCTCCCCGTTTCCTCGATTAGAACGCGCGCTTATAGCGCTTTCGAAAGACGAGCCCTCTTCACTACAAAATGCAAATAGCTTGCCTCTTCTTTTTCAAGCTCTGATACTCTCCTCTTTAAAAAATCAGAACATTTACATTCCAGAGATTGGTCAAGAAATAGAGCGGATTTCTCCTTTGAATAGACAATCAAAGAGCGTCGTAGAGTTTTTCCAAAATACGCACGCGCTCACTCTATACAAAAAAGCGGTCGCCTCTATTAATTTAGACAATCTTGCCACTATTACAGATGAAAAGCAGCTACGCGCTACAAAATCCTCTGTTGCAACTGTATTAGAGCAAACTGAAAAGGAGAAAAGCTGCGCTTTACCTAATCACCACATCCCTAATTCCGACGCCGAGCGCCGAGCTGGAGTATCTACCCAGTTTCCAACTAAAGTACTTTGGGACTGGTTAGAAAAAATCTACAGAGGCACATTACAAGCCCTAAATCATAGATTATCTATCCTTGGCATGGACAAATCACTTGCCTGGGCTGACTCAGAATTATATACATTAGAGCAGACCTACAATGTACTCAATGTAACCAAGAAAAACGCTAATATAGTAAGCGCTGTACAAAGCGCTATACTAAAATTGATTACCAATATGGAAGCTCTATGGATGCTACCTGATCTGAGCTCTTCTCATCAGACGGCGCTATTAGACACGCTGATCCGTACGTATGCATACAAAAAAAAATCCTACAAAGCGCATCTACAAAAGGTTACTAATCACCTACCAAATAAAGATGGCGTAATCATCGCTTTTATCAAGGCGCTCAACTCAACAGATGCAGTAGATACTGCTACAAAAATGCGGCACCTTGAAGAAATCTTTTTAATCAGTTTAGAAAAACCTTCCCATATACCCCGAACTCTCCTTCATTTTTGCCAGAAAAAAGACGTCCCTGAAAGAGTAAAAAAATGCTCCTTGGCTCTATGCGATCTGTGGACCTATGACATGCTGGGCGATTTACCCGGTTATATAGGAAGATCTAAGTCTGCAAAAAACTTTAGTCAAGACCAGCTCGCTCAGATGATACAAGCAGCGGCGTTAAAGCCCCGTTTGATGACCTGTAAAAGTAAGATCACAATACCTCTTGTAGATCACCTGCTTACATTGTATGAAGAGAAAAACCGCCTAGCTCTCATTAAACAGATCCTTTCGAAACACCCTTCTTCATCTGTTTATGAAAACCTATCAGCAGAAATAAGTAAAAACCCCGGGGTTTACACCTACTGGCAGCTGCTGTCCCTTTTTTTTTACGCAGCTGGTCGGCTAGAATTTCAGCTTATTCAAGCTGTCTCAAAAAAACTTCCCTGGTCGTCTACATTTTTTTTACGGCCAGTAGCTATTGCAATGGCTCTTTGCCAGGTTTTTATTCTTAGAATAAAAACTAGTCTAATCTATGCAAAAAACCAGCTCTACCGCGTGCTTGCCTCGGCGCATCGAAACTATAGAATCGCTGAAAAAATGCTCCTTTCTGCATCGTTGCTTGTATTTATGCCTATTTTGGGGATCTTGCTACTCATCTTATATGTTTCACTACAAGATGTGAAAAACGAGATAAAAAACACCTATTACACCTTGAAAAAAGCTACTCTACGCGCTGGATTTTTTCTTTATCAAATGGTGTATACCGCATGCTTTCCCATTAGAAAACTCTATTTTTGCCTAACAAAAGTAGGCAGTTCCATTAACCGAGGTGTGGAAAAACTAGCACGAGGACACCGCATGTTTTATAGGAAAATAAAAAGAACTATCTATTTTTTTTTCCTATCCATCTATTTCCCTATAAGAGGGCTTATTTGGTCTACTAAAAAACTCTCAAAAGGCTTTAGAAAGCTAAAAGAAAAAGCTTTGTATCTGCTCAATTATAGCAAGAGTTAGCGGTGTATACACGAGTAGCATAGAGTATGCTACTCGTCATAAGAAAAGCTATGCAAGCTTATTTGGCTAAGTTTTTTAATACCTCAGCCCAATCATCTCGCATTCCCAAACCTTGTTTTACCGCAAAAAGAGATCCTGCAACTGGTTTTTTCTGCAGCGACTCTAAAGCGCCGGCAAAATCTTTTCCGCTGTTCACGCAGACACAAAGTTGATTTTTCACCAAGACGTCTTGGTAGATTTCATGTCCTACTTGCACTGTTGGAATACCCGCAATCACAAATTGAGGAGCCATGCTTGTTTGGTAATAAAGAGCTGCATCCGCAATGACCAAAGCGTCATCTGTACTCATAGAAGAGATACAAAACTGCGGAATAGACCCATTTTGCTGCATCCAGTCTTCTAGCAGTTTTCGGTCGATATTTTTCGCCTTAGCGCCAGGATGCTGTTGTAATACAATCAAAATATTTTTCATATCTTGTTTATTGGGCAAATCGGCTATGTACTGTAGAAAAGCGGGAAAGGCTTTTTCAAAATACTCGGTGTTATTGCCTCCTGTATACACAAGAATTTTTTGTCCTGTATCTTGCAGCTTTGTATCCATAAAAAAGCGGCGGCGCATAGCGCTATACGTTGTATCTCTTTTTTCTGCGATTTTTTCCCCTTGTGATGCGGGATAGTAACCAAGACCAATTTTATCCGCATCTTGTAAAGGCACTTGCTTAGAAGGCGTTTCATAAATAGGAAGTTTTGCAAGATTTGCGTTGGCAAATAGAGATTTTTGCGCTTTTTGCATGACCTTAGATGCGATTGCAGAATAGCCTCCAGGCACATAAGACTCGGGGTTATCATAGTAGGCTATTTTTAGAGATTTTGGCGCGTTTTTCAAAAGAGCGTCTTGTAAACAAATAGCAAATGCATGCCCTACATCTGTGATGACAATAGCTGCTTTAGCGCACTTTGCTGCTATCCTTGCGGCTACTTCCTCATTTGTATCGCCTTCTTCTAGAGAAAACATATGGATATTTGTAATGTGGTGCTGTTGAAATTTTTTTATTGCAGGACCTGTAGCATAAATTTCCACAGTATGTCCTTGTTCTTCTAAAGCCTTTGCAAAAACAGCAAAGTGGTTAGCAGCGCCGCCATGGCAAGCAATCAAACAAATAATAGACTGAAAAATAGCCAAAATAACCTCTCCATATTTTAATAAAGCGAAATAGTATGTATTTTGCTGTATATTATCAAAAACTTTCCGAAGAAATACATGCACCGAGCAAATCAGCCTAAAATCATTTATATGAACGGCCCATCCAGCTCTGGCAAAACCACTCTTGCCAAAGCGCTGCAAGACGCCTTTGAAGAGCCTTTTTTGCATATTGGTATAGATAAAATCATCGGGTTTATGCCGGATAAGATCAATAACTGGGATGGAGGAGACGCCCCTATTGGATTTTGCTGGAAGCCTGAAATCGATCCTGAAGGGAAAAAATCCTACCATCTACAAGCGGGCGCTTTCGCAAAAAAAATTCTTCACAGTCTAAAAACTATCGCTCTTTTACTGGCATCTCAAGGCTATCATCTGATCATCGATGATGTGGCTTTTGGCAAAGTAGACGTCGCAAAATGGAAAGCGGCATTAAAAGACTACTCTGTTTTGTACACGGGAATTACTGCGCCATTAGAAACGCTCCAAGCGCGCGAAAAAACCAGAAAAAACCGCTATATAGGCTCTTGTAGATCGCAATCAACACCCATCTACACAGTCTAGAAGAAAATGTGGAAAAAATTAAAAAGGCGTTACACAAGAAATTTTCTAACGGTTTACAATAAAGCAGGCTGTATCAACTTTGGTAAGATGCTATCATCGAACGGTTGATTCTTCTTGCAGTTTTGAACGGATACTTTCCCGTTTCAAGGCTGCTAATCATGACCATAGGCCGCTCTTTTACACCAGAATGAATAAACTGACCGTTGCCAAGGTAAATGCCAACATGGGTGATTTTTTTAGTTCCAAAAAATAGGAGATCTCCCGGTTGCAGATCTTCTCTTTCTACGGGGATAAATAGCCCGCATTTTGCCTGATCACCCGAATTACGAGGAATATGAAGACCCATTTCTCTAAAGAGCATTTGTACAAAACCAGAACAGTCATATCCGTAAGAAGATCGCCCGCCCCATGTATAAGGAATACCTAAGAAGCTTTTACTGAAAATAAGGACTTCCTCGAGCGTTTTATGCTTGGGGGCAAAATCGATATCTCCTCGCTGAATCCACGCTTTTTCTCCAGATAAGAGCTCTATAGAAACCCACCTTTCGCCTGTATCAACTGTTTTATCTAATTTTACTTTGGTTCCATAAGGTATCGTTAAAAGAGGAGGATAAGGAATCGTATCTTTTACACGATAAATATGTGCAAAAAGGCTTTTTAGAGGCCTTAAATTACGGCTTTTTTCATACGATGGGTTTGATATAACCTGAGAAGAAAGTACCCAACCTGTAATGCCATCTACCATGGTAATTTTAGACCAACCGCTTTTTTGCTCCACAATTTCTACAACATCTCCATAAAGCGCCTGCGAGTCAATTTCTGTATCTTCCTTAGGATCGATATAGACATTAACAACGGGCCTGCAGATGAGCTCCGCCATCAGCCCTTCTGGAATATGTAAAAAAAAGACGAAAACAACCAGTAAAATTCTATACATAGTCACCTCTTACTGAAAGACATATAAAAACATAAGTAATTTATAGCTTTTTGTCAATTTACAATCTCAAAAAAACTCTATATAAAGAAAAAAAGACCTTATCAAAACGTCTATGCAAAAAGCCGTGATCACTCTTGATATGATTCATGATATCTGTAGCGCCGAAGGCAGCCTTGCCTTCTATGCAGATCGCATTGTAAAAAATCAAGTCATCAAAAAAATCAATCAGATTACCCATTGGGCAAGAAAACAAAACTATCTCATCATCCACGTACGACTCGGTTTTAGATCCGACTACTTAGACGGCTCTTTCATCTCTCCTATTTTTACTAAAGCTCAAGAACATAAAGCTGCAATCGTTGCTAAATGGGGAGGACAGTTTTGTCAGGGCTTACAAATCGATAATCAAGATATACAGATCATCAAACACCGTGTAAGCGCATTTTACGCTACAGATTTAGAACTCATCTTAAGAGCAAATGATGTAAAAGAAATTGTACTAGTAGGGGTTTCCACCAATAACGCAGTAGAGCTCACAGCGCGTGAAGCTCATGATCGTGATTTTAAAATCCAGATCATTGAAGACGCTACAGAATGCGCTAACGATGAAGAAAAAGCAGCTAGCCTGCGTTTTTTAGCCCGCATAGGAAACGTTCTTACTACGCAAAATCTTTTACAATCAACTTAAGAAAAGTACGCATCAGCATACTACCCCGTCATTTTTCTATACTGGGGTATCTTTTGTAACTTGATCAAATCATACGAAATGATTTTTGGCTCAGACTCACCTTAACTACCATTCCATCTTGATGAAACGAAAGGAGTTTTGCTCGATTAGTAAGACCTACTCTATAAGTAAAGCCCGTTTAAAAACGTATCGCCGCTGACTATTTCAATACTTTGCTCGCGGCGCTCTCGCTTTAATTCTTTAACGATTTGAGTTGAGGGAAGTTGGTATTTTTGATGAAAATAAGAAATCCCAGAGCCTAAGTTTTGGCTGGCATACTTTACCTCTATTAGCCTTTCAATCTTACCGTCTTTAACTAAAGCAAAATCGACTTCTTTTTGCTCTTTAGTACGCAGGTAGCAAAGGGAGTAATTCTCTGCTTGGTAATCGATCTTGCCAAGAACATGTTTAAACAGGCACACACCGACAAAATTTTCGAATTTAACGCCAGGCTCTCCATTGACCAACCCCGTATCAAAAAAATAAATTTTTGGTTCTTTAAGAAGACTTCTGGCTATATTTTTTGAGAAGGGAACAACTCTAAAAACTACGTATAGAGCCTCTAAAATCGAAATATATTTTTTCACTGTATTTGGTGAAATGGAAACATCTTCCGCAATCGAGCTGTAAGAAATAGGAGAACCTGCGCGTTCTCTCAACAAATCAAAAACCAGTCTTATCGCTTTTAAGTTATGGATATTTTCAAAATCGAGAACATCTACCCGAAGCAAACTATCCATATATTGTAGACGCCACCGTTTGGCATCGACCGGATCATCGCATAAAAAAGGTTCTGGAAAACCTCCTCTTTCTAGGAACCTATCTAAACTCCTATTTTTTCCTATCCTGTGCAATTCTGCGGGAGAAAAAGGCATCAACCTATGAAGAAAGTACCTGCCAGCCATAGAGTCACCGGCTTGATTAAAAACCTCAAGCCTTGCGCTAACCACTACAAGAATTTTTTGCTGTGAAGGCTTCGTATCATAAACGCCTTTAAGATACGTTTTCCAGTTCGGCATTTTATGAATTTCATCAAAAATAAGAAGTTCATTTGAGGCAAGCCACGCTTCTTCCTCAATGATCTTTTTATCTTTTGCGCTGTCATAATTTAGATAAATTGCCGAATTAAATTCCTCTGCAATTTCTTTAGCCAATGTTGTCTTACCCGCCTGCCTTGGACCTGCAAGTAAAACCATTTTCTTCTTTAAATCTGCAATGATCGCAGCTTTTTGATATCTTTGCATATTGACCATTATGCATCAAAATGCAAGATAGTTAAGACTATTTTGCATTTCCGTGCAAAATAGTCGACATTGAGCCCGTTAAGGCGTACCACAGACAGGAACTATATTTTATGTTTCGAAAGTTGCCTAATTGCGAATGATTGACATAGAAGATCCAAAACCTTTACCGCACCTCACCGCTTATCAAGTCCTATTTGTCTTAGCCGCAATGCAGAGTCTTAGTTATAAAAACAGGCATTACAAGAGAACGAGCCTATAAATTCTACAGAAAAATCACACTTCAAAGGGATTAGGCCTGGATGTAATATTTATTCGCAATCGTTTTAATCCGTTTAAAAATAACACCTATACTTTGAAATTTGTTTAGTATATAGCCGATATACGTCCCATTATCTGCATCCTCGTTACTACCTGGAATCCTTGGTGAAAGTTCATCAAGTTCTTCGATCCAGATGCATCTCCTGCCTTTAGGTGGTAGATCGTCAGCTTGCTTAGCGGCAATTTTTTCATTAATCTTTTTAACAAGCATCTTCGCTACTTGTTTAAGCTTTACCTTCGCATTAGGGTATTCAGTGAATTGAAGAGCTTCAACATCAACTGTGATAGGTTCTTTCCCCGTTGTAATCTTGTTTTTTAAATAAAAATTTTTGAGATTTTGCATTTCTGCAAGCTCTTCTTTTCTCCATTGATGTGCAGCAGCAAACTTCTTAGTCGAGATTCCACATTTTCGAGCTACTTCTTCAATAATTTTTCCTTGCCTTTCGTTGACACATCGAACTAAACCTCGCCGCGGCGCCCATATACGTCCGAAGAGACCTGTTTCTGGACCGTCCATTTCTTCAAGATCAAGAAGCGCAATTTTAGGCTGTGGAGAACCATTTGACATTGGGCTATTTCTCGGCAGAAGAATTGGGTTATTCCTCAGTTCAATATCCGAAAGTCCCGTGCAAGCAATAAGAAAAGCAAGCTGCCTTATAGCGTCATCTAAGCTTGCAGCGTGTTTTAGAAAGAGCTCTTCCTGAACACTTTCAGTTGGATTTATGTCTAGTTTCTCCTCAGCAATTATTTCATACCTTTTACGTTGATATTCAACAGGAAGCAGCTTTGCGCGAGGTATGCGAAGACGGTCCAGAGCATAGATTCGACACGCATTTGTAACGTCAATCATTTTCTTATAGCGCTCTATTGTATTGGAAGGGCTCAAGTCCATTTTAAAAATAAGCCTTGGAAACCTTCCAAAAGAAAAAATTCGGTGGGTTTCTCGACTAGTGTATAGTTTCATCCCTTTTTCTTCCTGGCGTTGAAGAATATAGCGCATACAATTATGAATTTTTTTAACCATTTCTTCTGAAATGTCTATTCCTTTGTTTAGCTCCTTTTCAATGGGAGGAGCAGCAACAGCAAATCGGATTTTTGCCTTTTCTTGAGTAAGGAGGTTTCTAACAGATTGAAAAAAGATCGCAATGCCTAAAGTAAAAATCACCACTACAATAGCAAGAATTTTTCGGCATATTTTTTCCTCACGCGTAAAATTCCGTTCTTTTTGTCCTATTACTTGGTACTGCTTGCCTTTATAGCTCGAAGTAATTTTCTCGCCATTTGGTCCAACAATCCTATTTTTACCAGGGAAAGACTCTGCATCTTTCCAATCGTTAGAAAAATTCATCTCATTAATATGATCAATATTTCTTACAGTTATAAAAATAGACATTTTTCACACTAAAATTTAAATAAATTAATAAAATTATAAACTATTTATTTATTTATATTCAATATTGATATAACGAAAGAGAACTTTCCCTAACCATCAAATTAGAGTGACTTGTTGGTAAAGAAGATTGGAAGGATATCAAAATAGCGTCACAAACCACCTCCTTTCCGAAAGTACAGAGCAAAGTATCTGCAGAAAAAACTGTATATCTCCAAACTAATTCTGACTTTAGAAAAAGCAGGACACATGGTAAGAATTCATTAGACTGTAAAGAAATGTTAATCAAAAAACCCGGCGTAAAAGTGAGCCTTTGCATAAACTAAGAAGTCTTAGTTATAAAAACAGGCATTACAAGAGAACGGGCCTATAAATTCTACAGAAAAATCACACTTCAAAGAGATCAAGCATAGAACACATATGCACGGTTGCTCGCACCAATGTTTTTAAAAATATAGCCGTGATTTGCCAATACTCGTAAGATAACGCCCATATACTTAATATAATGGGATGAGAGATCCTCCCTTTCTCGAAGGGTGCCAACAAAGCTACTCAAACCGCTAATCGATTTTTCATAAGGGGCTCCAATGACCACCCTTCTCTTGAATCTAACCGGCAGATCTTTACGTTTACTGGCAATTTTTTGATTAATCACTTTAACAACCGCCTCAGCCCCTTCTTTAAGCCTGTTTATCTCTTCTTCTGTGAATTCTTCGCAGAAGTCCTGGAATCGAAGAGTTGCAGTATCAACTGTGATAGGTTCTGTCCCATTCACAATTCCTTTTGTTGAAAGGAATGCTTTAATCTTTCTTATTTCTGCAAGGTCCTCTTTTCTATCTCGATGCGCGGAAGAAAACTCGCGAGTCGAGATTCCCCATCTTTGAGCTATCTTTTTCACAATGTTTCCCTGCTTTTCGTTAACACATCGAACTAAGCCCGGGCATTCCGAGGCGTCACCTCCAAAGAGGCCTATTTGTGGGTCGCCACTTGATTCAAAACCGATAAGCGCAATTTGTATAGGATCTTGGTTACCTTTAGGAACAAGCACTTTGTTATTTCCCCAGTTAATCTTTCCACGTCCCGTCTCACAAACAAGGGTAGCGAGCTGTTCTATGGCTGGATCTAACCTATCGCCATATTTTTCAAAATAGCCTTCTTGAAACCATTCAATTTCACGTGAGTGTAATTCTTCTTGTGGATTTAATGCTAGCCGCTCTTCCACAACTATTTCATAGTTTATACCTTCATATTGAACACCCAAGAGCTTTGCGTGAGGTATGCGAATAAGGGATAGATCATGCATTCGGCGCACATCTGCAGTTTTAATCATTGCCCTATAGTACGGCTCCATAGAGTACGGCTTATTCGTCGAAGATGCAGAACTCTGACGGTTCAGTTTAAAAATCAGTTTTGGATACTTCTCCAAATAAAAAAATTGGAATTGATGGTTACGGCTATGCGTGTGCAGCTTTAAGCCGTGCTGCTCCAGTATTTCGGCATCTTGCCGATCTGTTGGAACAATATACTGCATACAACTGTGGATCTTTTTAGTCATTTCCTCTGGAATGTCTATTCCTTCTTCTAGCTCTTCTTTAATGGGAGGAGCAGGAACAGCAAATCGGATTTTTGCCTTTTCTTGGGTAAGTAGGTTTCTAACAGATTGAAAAAAGATCGCAATACCTAAAGTAAAAATCACTACTATAGTGCCGATAAGCTTGCGCCATATTTTCTCGTTAGGCGTAAATTCTCGCTTTTTTTCTAAAAATACTTGGTACTGCGTACCTTTATAGCTCGAGGTAATTTTCCCGCCATTTTCTCCAACAATTCTATTTTTACTAGAGAAAGATGGTGAATCTTTCCAATCGGTAGAAAGATTTATGTTATTAATATCAGCTTTATGATTTAAAGTAACGAAACTAGACATTGGCAACCAATAAATTTAATAGAATTATTATAATCATTTTTAATATTTATATTCAATCTCTATTATAAAGAGCCCCTTTCAACTCAAACCTTTTTAAGGCTTATAATCAATGATTTATGAAATTTAGAAACCAAAATCTTTTTTTTATATATTCCTATTTTTGACCTCAAGAGGCGCTTTACTTAAGCTTCTGTGATTTCAGCAAGAAGCCGATGGACCTGTCCAATGAGATAGAAAGGCAAAGAAAGAAGGGAATACTTCACAGCGGAACCAGTGGTCGTTTTTACATGAACAGGACCAAATGTGGGATAATCGGAATTGACTCTAACAGCAACACTCCTTCGCTTACTTTCCATGAAATGGTGCAACGACTTAAGAGTTCCTGTGCTTCCTGCTTTGACCTCTACAGGTACAATTTGATCTTGATGTTGAATAACATAATCAACTTCTGCATTTGCATTGATCTCGGCGCGTTGCCAATAATTGAGCGAAGGAGAGACAAATGGAGGGAAAAGAGTTCTAAGCTGCTGACCAACTAACTGCTCTGTTAATCCCCCACTATTGATGAGGATGAGCTCCGATATAGAATGCAACTGATGCAGGGAAAGCCCCAATTCTGCGCTGACAAGACCACAATCTAGCAAAATCGCCTTAAAAAATTTTTCCTTAATCTCAGCATTTAGAGGCAATCCATTTGCAGAGGTTGCAAAAACTCTATGACAAACACGCGCTTTGGTCAGTAGATCAATCGCTTGTCTCAAGGAGGAAGTATTCACCTCTGGGTTAGCATGAGAATAAACAAACTTCTTTCCAAGTTGACGGGGAATTGATGTGACTACTTCTTCTAAACGGTCTGTAGTAAGACGGCCTCGATATTTAGCAAAGTCCTGACGATAGGTAGCAAGAAGATCAAAATGCACCTGACTGACGGCTTCAAGACTTTTTTTTGTGACCCAAGATAATACAGCAGCCGGCATACCACCAATGATCAGATACTCTTTCATCAAAGCAGTGCATTGTTTATGAATTGCGAGCGGAATTTCCTTATTCAAGCGATAAGTTTTAAGATACGCTCTAAGTTGAGAGAGCCCCACTGCATCTAAAAACTCTTCAAAGGAAAGCGGCTCCAAGTACATGTAGCCAATTCTTCCGACTGGCATGCTGAATTCATAATCTGTTAAAGCAAAATCTAAGAGAGACCCAGCAGCAATAACAGGAAGCTGTGGCATTTCTTCCGCAAACCAACGGAGTTTTGCAATAAGATGGGGAGCAGCCTGTATTTCATCTAAAAAAAGCAGAGTGTTCGCTGGATCGACCGTTTTGCTAAAAAATGCAGCAATGTTGCTGATAATCTCTTGAGGCTCATTTGAAGAAAATAAGGACTGCAAATCAGGTTTTTTTTCAAAGTTTAGCTCAATAAGTTGTCGGCGCTTTGATTCGGCTAGGTTGCGAATGAGCCAGGTTTTGCCAACTTGCCTTGCTCCTCGAATAACAAGTGGCTTTCGATCAGCGGCATTGAGCCAGTTGATTAAAAAATCTGTAAGATCTCGTTTCATAGAATATCTTTCCTTTTCGGTCGATCTTAAGCGATTTTTTATATAAGTCAAGAAAACATGGGGTTGTTTTTGATGCTAGCTATAGAAAACATGAGGTTGTTTTCTTTACTAAAAAATCTAATCACTCATTTCCAATGACTTATCAGCAACGTTAAAACTTTTATTAAAACCTAAACTAAAGCTGGGAATTGCATCCTTCTTTTACGCTCCTAATAGATTACGTATGTCGAAAATTAGCCACAGGCGAATTATTAACACTGAGAATGTATTGAAATACAAAAATGACTCTTTGCCTAGCTTAGAAAACACCTCTTAAACCAGAGCAAAATTGTGGTTATTTCTAGTTGTTGACCCTCTTTTTTGTAGATCTTAGAACACAATTTTTTTTCTTAGCAAGGCCTGATCAAGAGATCTAAGAGGCCTATAGGGCTTCGGAAATAGCTCTCATCGAGCGCCGCTTTTCTTCGACCAAGCTTTCCCCTTCCATGAGTCTTCTCCATGTAAATAGGACTTATATCGTATTTGCGCGCTATAAGAGAAACGCTCATCTAAGGCTGGTACGTTTGTTCAACGATGGCTTTTTTGTCTTCAGCGCTCCATCGTCTGCGTCTTTTTGTTGAGGTGATCACCTCAATATGGTTGGATTTAGTCATAAACCTCGTCTTTCCCTATGTCTTAGAGTCAGGCAGGGTGGTTCACTTTAAATGGGGGGCACTCCCCACATCTCTTCTCCTTTTTAATTATTAATCTAACAAAATAAACTATATTTAATTTAAATCATTCCTATAATTTTATCTATTAGTAGGATTGTACTGTCACAAAATATTTGAAACGGCATTTTTCTCCAAAAATTTTATGCGGTTTTTTGCATCCTTGTTAATATTTCTAGCTCTCTTGCAGAACATTCCTTGCTATCAAAAAAAAGACCATCTTTGCTAGATTCAATCTCTACGGTATATTTGTCTCTATAAGTATAATCAGAATTTGCCCAGTTTAGCAGAGAAATAGCGAAAGGAATCAAACCCAAAAAATACCGTACGACACTCGTTTCCTCTAAATACCTTCCATAGACACTTGATTTGATTTTTTGCAAAGTTTCATGGCCACATCCCGTTGCCTCCACAAATACCGTAAAGATATTTTTCGCTATGGCAGCTACGATATTGACCAATGAAAAAACCGTACTCATGACAGGAATTTCTTCAAGATCATGTAGCAGCCGAATAGAATTTAAATCTTGCCTAGCAGATGCTGGAAACTGGTTTGGTGGAGCAGAACTCATTACAGCCTCTTTAACTTTTAATTATTTATATTATATAATATTTTAATTTAAATTTCAATAAATAATTAACTATATAAGCGCTTTTTTAATAAATAATAGCTTTTTATATAGAACATAGCTAAAAGCAAAAAAACGTCTACAGTCAAACTCAACTAACTAAGCCTCTTATTTTTATAAGGCAAAATCTTTGAGGATAGAACAGGACAAAACCGGTTAACCGCACCAGTCCAATAGCTATAGGATAACGGAAGCTTTTACACAGCTCAAGAAACCGTCCGCTAAAAACCTGGGCTTAGAAATCTGCACAACGCCGGTTTATAGTCCAGAGAGTAATGGGATCTCAAAAGCGTTTGTTACAACGTGTAAAAGAGACTATACAGCGTATGGCCAAATGACATCTCAAATGCTAAAGTTGTGATGGAAAAACTACACGAATGGCAGGCTTTAAAAATGCTCTTACTAAGAGAGTATATAGAAAAAACGAAGTTAGCAGGTTAGTCTTCCACTTTTTTGGGGGCTACTTCAGGTATGACCCGAAGACTCCTCCTCAAAAAAAGATACCATTCTAGCTTTTAGCTTGTCTTTCATCTCTTTTGGAACCTTATCGGGGGAGCCTATGTCAAAAGGAGGATTTGGGTCATACTCTAGACCTAGCTGTATTGTTTGTGCGAACTCTGGTCCGACGACTTTTGAGGCTAAGACTAATGCCATGTCAATACCAGCCGAAACCCCTGCAGCAGTCATGATTTTTCCATCTTCAACAACACGTGCATGGGTTGGCTTGACTCCATAAGAGTTTAGACGTTCAAATGCTGCCCAGTGGGTTGTAGCTTTTATCCCATTCAATATGCCAGCGGCGCCGAGGATTAAGCTACCAGTACACACTGAGGTTGTCCAGGTTGTCGTTTGATGAATTTGCCTAACCCAAGCAAGAATATTCGGGTGAGTTTTGAGAGAGGTAGCATTACCAGCTCCAGGAATAA
Organism: uncultured Chlamydiae bacterium; assembly: GCA_937899275.1. Classification (GTDB taxonomy): domain Bacteria; phylum Chlamydiota; class Chlamydiia; order Chlamydiales; family SM23-39; genus CALBPE01. The sequence goes on along the minus strand of CALBPE010000042.1, from coordinate 1,661 downwards.
CAAGTATGTCTGCCTCACTTACATCTGATAATGAAAGGTCTGCATCCAATACAAGACCAGAATCGGTAAGTATACAGCCCGCTTCTACTGCAACACGAAGCGAACTTGCGTGTGGCAATCTTGATAGAATTTCATGAGGACCAACGAAGTCTAGAGCTGTCATTTTCCCGTACAACAAAAAGGCTATTTTTACTGGAATTTATCCTGTTTTGTCATTTGAGAGTGTGCGATTTGGATTTCCTGGAAACTGAAAATTGAAAGCTTATTCAACTTCCGTCTTTGTAATACAATATTGCTCAGAGTGGGACTCGAACCCACACGGGACTTCTCCCAAGGGATTTTAAGTCGCTGTCTCCTACATAATACTGCATAACTTCCAGTAATCTTACGAGAGAAACTATAGCATGTCTGATGATTCAATGATAGGTGGGATTATGAAAAATCACGTGGTGTGAAGCGATGTTCTGGCCCAATAGTGGCCCAAAATTTACTCCTCAAACTCGTGCTCAATTTCCTCGATAGTGGGCAATGAACCCTTCAAGTCATCAGGCAATGATTCAATGATTTTAGTTTCGTACTCCGCGACCCCTAGCGGCTTATTGATGTCCTGGAGTGCATACTCTGCGACGACTTTGTTTTTGGTTTTGCAAAGCAGAAGCCCGATGGTTGGCTTGTCATCTGGATGCTTCATGGTTCTATCAACAGCAGTGAGATAGAAGTTCATTTTTCCAGCATGCTCAGGCTTGAACTCAGTCGCCTTCAGTTCAACAACGATAAAGCACCTAAGCTTCACATGATAGAAAAGAAGGTCGATGAAAAAGTCCTGGTCGCCGACACAAAGATTTATCTGCCTACCAACAAAGGCAAATCCAGCACCAAGCTCTAAGAGAAATTTTTGGATATGGTTAATAAGCCCATCTTCCAGCTCCTTTTCGTCAAACTCCTCCCTGAGAGTCAAGAAATCGAAATTATAGGGGTCTTTTAGAGTCTCACGGGCGAGGTCTGAATGAGGAGATGTAAGTGTATTTTTGAAGTTGGCAAGGGCTTTTCCCTGCCTTTTATGGAGGCCACCATCAACCCAATGGAGAAGGACGCTTCGGCTCCAGCCGTTCTCAATAGTTTTCTTTACATACCAAACCCTTGATTCTCTGTCTTTTAGCTTGTCTAGCAAAAGGGTGTTATGACCCCATGGAATTTGTGCAACAAGCTGTTGCACAAATTCCAGCTCGGGATATTCCCTTGCAAAAAGGACCATATAATAGACATTTCTTCGAGAAAACCCCTTCATATTGGGAAACTCCAACCTGAGGTCGTTTGCCAGCTTTTCTATTGTTTGGTAGTGTAACAATAAGTCTGTAAATTCGATATGCTGAGAACTTCTCAGTTATTGAAAAAAAAGGTTTGAGGTCCGATTCTCTTAACTTTCCAAACAACTAAGGAGAAAACATGACCTCAAACCAAAATTATGCATCACTCATTGAAGAAGCTCTAGTAGAGCTAAGTAGTCAAGGCATAGAAAGCCTTTGCCCTGCTCTGGAAAGGCTGTTCAATGAGCTTATGCTCATTGAACGGGGAGAAGCGCTACAGGCGCATCCTTACCAGCAAGCCGATGAGCGAAAAGGCTATGCTAATGGATTCAAGAATAAAATGCTGCAAACCCG
>CALBPE010000041.1 GCA_937899275.1 uncultured Chlamydiae bacterium | reverse complement strand
TAATACAGGAGCCACCGGTCCAACAGGAAGTACTGGAGCGACGGGTGCCACGGGTAACACAGGAGCGACAGGGCCTACAGGAAGCTTTAGCTCGGATTATGCGTATATTACAGTATTAGGGCAGTCAGGCGGTGTAAACGTTGCGTTGAACGGATCGGTTCCTTTTACAGCTTTTGATGTCACTGCAACAGGCACATCCATGAGTATCCCGTCTACTGGCACTTTAAGAATTTCCGATACAGGCTCTTACCATGTAGTTTTTGGAGTGGCTTGTAACAGCGCAAATGAAGGATTTGAACTACGACTAGGTGGAGCAGGTGATATAGCAAGGCGTCTATTTACCTATCAAGTGGGCGTGATGATCACAACGTCAATGATTATTGAAGTTACCACAAACCCTACTGATTTAACTTTTGTATCAATCATATCTGCGGCAAACTTAGCCACGTTTTTAGATGATAGTTTGCAAGGAGAAGTGCCTGTATTTGTAGCAACCATTATCAAGTTGAGTGATTAAATGAAATACGCGCGTTTAATAATTACATATATATTTTGGGGACTGCAAAATTACTGCTTTTGCCACGAGGAAAAACCCGAAAAAGCGTTGATTGAGGTGTGCGCATTTTTGCCAGAATCGCCCTACGCTATAGATGATTGGATTTCTTATCATCGAGCGATTGGTATCGAGCGGTTTTTTTGCTATTACCATCCTGCATCTTATCTACCAAAAAATATACGAGAATATAAAAAACAACAGTGGATCGAGTTCATCCCCTGGCCGAAAATTGATGGGGAGATTCAGGGGCTGAGTGTGGGGAAAATTGCCGCTTATGAACATGCTTGTAAATACGTTGCAAAAGCCAAAACCAAATGGCTCATCTATTTAGATCCCCATGAATACCTCGTTCCTACAAAAACGCCTCTTTGTGATCTACTAAAAAAATACGCTGATAGCTCTTCTTTATCCATAGAGTCGGCATACTATGCACATGAATTAAACGCTGCAACTTCATGCACAAAAGCGCGGCTTTTGTGCTTGCCAAAACAACAAGAAATCAATCCTGTTGCAAAAGTATTTTTCCAGCCAGCATTTGTGACAAGCTCAGAGCTTACTCCCTATAAGCACCGCTTTAGTTCAGAAAAACCTCATCGGCATATCGAAAAAAATACCCTCAGGGTTAATACCTACCTACCTAAATTAAGAAAAAATACATACAAAAGAAAAACAATTTTTTGTGATCCAGGACATCTATCTCTAGAAGAAATAAAAGATGGAGAACAAAAAGGATATACTTATATCGACGCAACTTATGCGATTGATACACATAAAAAAACACCCGAAAAAATAATAAGGACTTTATGACGCATCTAGTGAAATACCTAGGAATACTACTTTTTATAGCTGTGCAAGGATTTGCCAGTACCATCACTTTAAGCAATCCAACGGTCATTTCTGACGATACAGTAGATTCTCATTGCCCTGTTACACGCATCAATAGCTCGGGACATATTACCGCTATCTTCGTACAAGGATCAGCAATTGTCAGTAGAGAAAAACCCCCACAAGAGGCCTGGACCACAGCTGTGACCCTCTCTTCTACAGATGCATCTTCACCAAAAATTGCCATGGATAGCTCGGGTAATATCGCAGCGCTTTGGCTAGAGGGAACTACGTTAAAAATAGCTGAAAAACCCGTTGGCGGCTCGTGGGGCTCTGCAAGTACTCTTGCTTCATCAGCATCAAGCCCTGAGATTGCGATGAGTCCTAGCGGTGATATAATCGCTGTTTGGCTCGAGGCATCTATCCTAAAAACAAAAATTAAAAAATCAGGTTTTTCATGGCCATCAACAAGCAGCACTATCTCTTCTGCGGGAGCGAGCAATCCCCAGGTAGCTGTTGGAGGAGGAAATGATCTCTATGTGGCATGGGAGATGGATGCAGCAGGAGTGCCTAGTATTTGGATTTCCTCTGGAGATCTTACCACAACCCTTTGGTCTGTAGAATCAAAGCTCTCTTCTACTAATGCAGTAAATCCTTCGCTTTTTGTAGGTGACTCGGGCCATGTGATTGTCGCTTGGTTTTCTTATGTTCAACCTGCCATGGTATACTGCAGAGTGCGCGTATCTGTTAGAACAAAAATGGCGGGATCTACTTCTTGGTCTGATGAAACAGATATTTCTAATGATGGCTGCTATGATCCCAACAATTTGAAAATCTATGCCGCGGTAAGTAGTAATGGAACGCTTTTAGCGCTCTGGAAACATTCTTATTCGGGAAGCTCTTTTGTTATTGAATCGTCTGTTAAACCGCCTATGTCTGTGAAGTGGCTTCCTGCAAATATCTTAGCGACAGATGAAGGCCTTCTCGATTTTGCATTATTTACCGATTACGATGGTATGAGCGTACTTTCCTATATGCTGACAGACAGCAGTATTGAGTCGATTAAAATGATTGCGACCAATAATGAATCCCACCTTCGTAGAACTTGGGCTACGCTTGCAAAGTTTACTACAGAGATGTACAACTCCTGTCCCCATCTTCATGCGTCGTATTCCCCAACAGGCAATCACCTATGCGCATCGGTTGTTTGGGATAGCTATAGCGGATCAAAGCGCGTAGTTCGAGCAGCCTGCGCAAATATCGCATTTGTTCTTCCCCCAACTAATGTACAAGTCACAACAAATATTGTGGATTTTTACACAAGAACCGAACGGCAAAATGTGATCACCTGGACAGCTAGCGCCTCTTCTGATGTCCGTAACTATGTCATCTACCGCAATAATCATATTATAGGCAGAGTAGGTCCAAATGTGTTGAGCTTTACCGATAGGCATAGAGTTATGGGAGAGGTAGCCAATTACCGAGTCACTGCTCTTGATAGCAACTTATTGGAAAGCACTCCTGCGACTCCTTCTTAATATAGAGACTGTTTATGCGTTATTTTCTCCTCTATTTTCTGTTTTTTACTCAGACGATATACGCAAAACAAACCGTCTGTCTCAATATGATTGTGCGCAATGAAAGCGATGTGATTATCCGCTGTTTAGCGTCAGTAATCGATGTAATTGATTACTGGGTGATTGTAGACACGGGATCTACCGATGATACGATAGAAAAAATACAGGATTATTTGTCAGATATCCCAGGAGAAATACAGCAAAAGCCCTGGAAAAATTTCGGGCATAACCGCAACGAAGCGCTTTTACTTGCTAAAGGCAAAGCCGATTATCTGTTATTCATGGATGCAGACGATGTACTCGAGTTTTCTGGAGCAAAAACCTTCGGCGCCCTAACAAAAGATTGCTATAGATTTTGGCGAGGAACAAAAGGGTTTTCCTATTTAAAAAGGCAGTTAGTAAAAGCAGATCTACCTTGGCGGTGGATCGGCCCTACCCATGAATACATCGACTGTTTTACGCCGCACACCATCGATGTATTAGATGGCATCTACTATAGTACCAAAGAAGGCGGCGCGTCAGCAAAAAATCTAAAAGAAAAATTTTTACGCAATATCGCCTTACTGCAAGATGACCTCAGCGATCATCCTAACAACAGAAGGAACATGTTTTACCTTGCTGAAAGCTACCGCGACGCTGGCATGCCAGGAGATGCGATCATCCATTTCCAAAAAAGAATTCAAATGGGAGGATGGCAAGAAGAGGTGTTTTGGTCTTACCTACAAATTGCCCTTTTATTAGAAAAAATCGGCTTATCAAAAAGCGTTATTGAGCAGGCATTTTTAGATGCACATCGCTACCGAAAAAAAAGAATTGAGCCGGTCTATTACCTAGCAAAATTGTACAATCACCAAAAAGAATATGACAAAGCCTACCAAGTAATCCACTACTATCAAAATCTGCCAAAATATCCAAAAGATAGCTTATTTAACGTAGAGTGGATTGCGCTTTATGGATTAGAAATGGAGCTTTGCGTAGCTGCCTACCACACAGAAAAATATGAAGAAGCAGATGCGGTTTGTCAAAAGATGTTAGCAAAAAAAGCGGTGCCAAAAGAAGTGAAAACAATCATCCGACAAAATCGAGACTTCCCGAGGAAAAAACTATTGCAAAGCGCCTCTTCACCTTAAAGGCGCAGCATTTGGAAAAGCGTCATAGGGAAAGCTTTTGATCAGCGCATCTAAATCACATTCTGGAGGGGGCTCTCCGCCAAGAATGAGCGCTTCTTCTACAGTTGTGGCGTAGACAAACTCTGGTCTTCCTGTACCAAAATAGTAATCGATATATTTAAACAAAGGTTCATGGTTACTGACTTTGATGTACCTTGCAGGCACGCCAAAAGCTTCTGCTGCAATAATACCGTGCAGTGAGCTAGAGATAACCAGCTGACTATCTAAAATTTGCCGTAATATCTCCTGCCAATCTTCTGTAATCGAAACGAAATGAGGATCGTCTTGAAACATCTCTTGATCAGACCAGTGGGGCAGAATAATATAGTCTTTTTGGGGACGGGAATTTTTAGTAAATTCTGGAAAAAGTAGAGGAAGAAGTAGACCTGGATCTCCATATACTTCAGGACAATCTACACCTAAATTGAGTAAAAACTTCCTTGTTAAAGGACCTCTACATGCTCTTACATCAAGAGCATGAAAACGGTAAAAACGTTTGTCTTGCGGATCTAAGTGTTTTCCATTAATACCTGATCCCCAAATGATATCTCCGTTTTCTGCTTTATGCAAAATAGAGCCTAAAGCAAGAAGCTTACATGTTTGGTAATGTTTAGAAAAGCTAGGGTTAAATGTGGTATTGATCGGATGGCCCACAAGCCTTTCCACAATTTTTTCCGATAAAACATCGCCAAAATTTTTGTAGCAGCTACCCATACGATCTTCCCAGTAGTATAGAGGAATACCTCTCTCTTTTACAGGCACGTAGGAAAAAGAGGAAACAGCCAAAAAAATACAGTAAAAAACAAGAAATCTTAAGCGCATATCAATATAAAAAAATTAGAGGAAATATACGGGATCTTCTTCTTTTTTTCAAACTACACACTACTTCATCTTTCTAAGTACGCTACATTTTCAATATGATATGTATGGGGAAATTGATCGACAGGAAGCACCTGTTTTAACCTGTAACCTGCTTGTACAAACTCCTCGATATTGTCTTTTTGTGTATAGGGATTACAAGAAATATAGATGATTTTTTTCGGAGATTTTTGCAGCACAAACCGCAGCGCTTTTTGATCGAGGCCCATTCGTGGAGGATCTAGTAGCACAGTGTCTACTCTTTCATCTACGGGAAAAGCGCCTACATCTCCTGCAAAAACCGTAACGTTTTCTATTTGATTTTCCTGGAAATTTCTTTTGGCATCTTCTACGGCTTCTGGATTTTGCTCAATCGCGATGACTTTACCCGCTGTTTTTGCAGCTAAAGCTGCAATGGTTCCTGTCCCTGAATAAAGGTCCATGACCACTTCTTTCTTTTCAATAAATTGCAGGGCGATTTGGTATAGTTTTTCCGCTTGGAAGGTGTTGGGTTGAAAAAAAGATTTTGGACCGATATGAAACCGGTAGTTTTGCTCTTGGTAACAAAGAATCTCTGTGATATGCGCTTTACCATGTAAAAGCTCATAGGAAATGCGCGTAGGCCTTCCTTTTTCTGCATCTTGAAAACAGAGATAAATAGTAGAGCAAAAAGGGCGCATTTTTTCTATAAAACCTGTGGGATCAATAGGTTCTCTTACCGTAAGAACAGCCATTTTTTCCCCTGTACGCATCCCTTCTCTTAACATCAAAGTTTGTAAACTACCCCTATTTTTTTGCGGCTGATATGCAGGTATTGCAGATGTTTCAAACCAAAGGCGCGCGCTTTGTAGCGCTTCAGAAAACCAAGGACGTACTAGATGACATATTTCCACGTTGTGTACATACTTCGAAGCCCCTGCAATCATGAGCCCGCAGAATTTTGTTCCTGCTGCATTTTCTGAAAAAGAAAACTCCATTTTATTGCGGTAGTAAAACGGATCTTCCATACCTAATATAGGAAAAATTTCTACAGAGCTAAATCCCATAAACAGCTTTTGTATCACCTCTTGCTTATACGCAAGCTGCGCTTGATAGCTTTTTTGCTGCCATGTGCAGCCGCCGCAGATATGCGCATGAGCGCAGCGAGGTGCGGTCCGATTTTCCGAAGGAGAAAGGATCTCTTGAATGCGCCCTTTTTTCTTGCGAGATTTTAAAAGGACGTCGAGCTGATCTCCGACTACGCTATGGATAACTTCTACTTGTTTACCAGAAGCAAGCTTTCCAATACCTACTCCCTTACGGTTATACTTCTCGATGGATAAAATAGCGTTTTTCATACGATATATTTTGTATTGTTTAGTAAAGTAGGCGTTTTAATGATTTCTGCTTTTTTCTGCATACAAGGGAAAAATACCCCTTTGATCGAGCAGGAAAATGTCCGTTTTTCTTGCGTATTCCAAGAAAAACATTTTGTATTAAAATCAAAGCGGACCGGAGTTTTCAATGCGGAAATAATGCGGTATTTACGCCATGCAATGATAAATAACTGAGGCGCTTTCAATAACATAATGCCACTGACAAGGTTTGTGGTTAAAATAAATGCTGTGGATAAAAGGGCGCTAAATGCTGGAGAAAACAAGAGACCATAACCGCGCACAAAGTTGGATAAAAGGCCTCCCAATCGGAATAAAGCGTATGAGGCCACAAAATATGCCAGCCCCAAAAGAGTCTCATTTTGTAGGCTCCACCTACTTTGGAGAAGCTCTTCTTTTGTCCAATGGTATTTTTCTTGTGTAACTCTTATGGCGCAAACCCTAAACGTAATTTAGGAAGAAGTATAGCAAACCCCACGAAATAGGAGAGAGCTTTTTTTCTACACAGCTAAAATCATGCTAAGCTAGCGCTTAGGCCGCGTTTTTTTTCGGGCTGATTTTTTTGCTGTTTGTTTTTTGAGTAGCTGCTTTTTTTCTTCTTGCATAGATTGTTTACGATAGATCTTCCCCAGCTTTTCCAGCTGAATTGTTCCTGTTCGCACCCTTTGTGCAGCGGTTTTATTTCCCTTTACCGCTTTTTCTAAATCTTCTATTAGATCTTGAAAAAGCGCATGCATATCATCTATCGTATCTTGTAATGACATAGTGTAGATCCCCTTTTTCTTTTCCATAGAGATAGCGGGCTTTATTTAGCAAGGGTTTTTATAATATACCGTAAAACAATCACACATCCATTGGGACACTTTGATGATCGTATATATTAATGGACAGTTTGTAGAACAAGAAAAAGCGCAGATATCTGTATGGGATATTGGCCTTCTTCGCGGGTATGGCGGTTTTGAGTTTCTTAGAACATACCACGGTAAATTATTCCACTTGCAAGACCATATGCAAAGACTGCAAAAAACTTTAGATACATTAGAAATTGCTTATTGCGTTTCTTGTTCTTCAATGCAAAACATCATCGAAGCGCTTTTAGAAAAAAATCGCTTCCAAGATGCGTTCATTAAAATTTTAGTAACGGGAGGCGCATCACAAAATCATACAACGCCTCTTTCTTTTTCGAGCCCGACTGTTATTGTAATGACTTATCCCCCCTACCCTTTTGATCCTGCATCGTATACAAAAGGAGTCAGCGCCATTACTTATCCTGCGGTACGGGAGCTTAATGAAATAAAATCCCTGAATTACACCATAGCTACTATGGCAAGAAAAAAAGCTCTAGAGAAAAATGCTGCGGAAGCCATTTATATTGATCAAAACGGCTTTTTATACGAAGGGGCATTTTCCAATGTTTTCTTCTGCAAAAATGATCAGATCATCACTGCGGAAGAAAAGATATTGCAAGGCATTACAAGAAATATCGTGTTAGACCTTGCCCATTCTTTGTATAAAATAGAAAAAAGGCGGCTCCACCAAAAAGAACTTGTGGATGTAAAAGAGGCGTTCATCACATCTACCAGTCAAAAAATCGTTCCCTTATCTGGTATCAATCAGATGCAGCTATCTGCACCTGGACCGATCACTACACACCTTATGCAGCTTTTTTCTTCGTATATTGACCAAACCGTGAAAAAAGTGGGCTGCTGATATGATCTATTTCCTCGCATTTTTCCTTCCGGTTTTGCCTGCGTTTTCTTATATCGTGGGCAATTTTTCTGAGCCTACCTTGTATAAAAATGGCGCGGTATTTTCTGAGCAGTACCCCATAACTTTTCGAACGGGGTATCTTTCCGATTATACCTACAGCACTTCTATGAAAGATGAGTTCATCACAGAAAACTCGGAGAAAACCGATCTTGGCATGACCACTTATGCCAATATCACCACCATCAACCTTTGCAATAGATTGGATGCATACGCTATTTTAGGCTCCACAAAAATGCAAGAAAACGAACTGGGATTTGTGCCTAGAAAATTTTCTTGGTGCGTGGGGGGAAAAGCTGTCCTTTTACAATGGGGAGCGTATTCTTTTGGTATCGATGGAAAATATTTTGAGACAAAGCAAACGCCCGTTTATTACGTTTTAGACACAGGAGAGCCTGCCTTTATCCAAAACAATTTGGATTTCACCTATAGTGAGACCCAAATCGCATTTGGATTTTCCTACATCTGGGATAGGGTCGTTGGGTATTTGGGAGCAACGTACTTAAATGCTAAACTCCTACCCTCTCCCAGATTTGTGGTACTAGATATACCTGCTATTGGGGAAGATTCTATATATGAAGATGACAACCTTAGAAATAACATCAACGAGCGCCCCTTTGGTCTCGTCTGGGGGATCACCCTCCTTTCTGAAAAAACCTTTAGCCTCAACATAGAATCGCGCCATATAGATCAATATGAAGTCAACGTATCTGGTCTAATCCGTTTTTAAGAAAATAGCCTGAAAACAGCGCATTTTCTAGGGAAAAACGTCTAGTTCTCCCCATCTACCGATCCATCAACAACTAACCTCAACTAATTATAATTTATATATTTATATTCTAATTTACAAAAACAATATAAAAATATTTATTTAAAATAAAATTAAAATTTGATATAATAATATAAAAAATTGGGAGATTTATGATTAAAGCAACTACACCATTTTCACCTGAACCACCTCCACCCAAATTAACTTGGGCTCATTTTCAACCGGTAAATGAATGGTCTACATGTAATAATATCCTTGTACTTTGCATAATTGATTCGAGCACAGGCGATATGTATTGGGACGAATATCCAATCACTATCCGGGGAAAAGCAATTTGCTTAGCTATAGGAGCCCCCATTGTTCATGTGATTGCAGCTGTACTATCAATCGCGGTTTCTATCTTTAGAATCATCGGGTCTTTACTTAGAATCATGCTAATACAAGAAGGCTCTCTTGAAGAAGACTTGTACACCATAGGGTATTGCGTAGGAAAAATCTTGACTGCGCCGCTTGTTGTTTGCGCTCTTGAAATTTCCGCAATTTATGCCATTTTTTCCCCTTATAATGGAAGAAAACTATATGCCAGCTTCGAACGCCTCCAATATGGCAGAAGTGTTTTAGCCCCTTGTTTTCAACCAAATCCTAAAGAGCATCTATTCGGAGGTGAACCTGGCGCTCCGTCTGCATGGTAAAGGTGTAGCGCTGTATCGACATCTAGTTTCCAAAAGCTGCTCATAGCAAAAAGTATAGCCAAGCATCCACCGTCTTCCTAAGCAAAAATGTCTGGTGAACTCCATCTGCTGATCAATTAAAGACTGATCTAATTAATTACAATTTATACATTTACATTATTATTTAAAAATAATATTAAAATTCAGTATAATAATATAAAAACTGAGGAATTTATGACTACATCAACGATAGCGCCTATAGGCCAGTGTGTAAGGAACTCACAGATTACCACCGTAGACCAGGCAGTTAACGCAGCGGACGTACACAATCATCAGAATTCGTGCCTAAGCTCTCCCCGGATAAAAGCGACTCTTTTAGTTATAGCAAGCCCTATTGTTCATGTGATTGCAACTGTAGTATCTGCCTTATTATTTAGTATGGCTTTTTTCATCGTTATAAGTTCTTTCAAAAGCCTAGATCAGTATAAAGATGAATTCAAACTTATGAATTATACCATAAAACAAATAGTGGCTGCGCCGTTTATTCTTTGCGCCCTTGAAGTTGCCGCAATTTATGCCATTTTTTCTCCTAATCATGGACTAGAGCTATATACGAAATTAGAACACTACCAATATGGGAAAAATATTTTAGCTTCTTTTTTGAAATAAAAACTTACCGAAAGGTGACCTGTTCCGAGGTGACTCTGAGAAAGGAGATGCGCTCTAAAGTTTTGGTTCTGCATCTTGACAAAAGTCCTTAGCGCTATCCTTACCGCCTACTTTCAAAAAACCTCGATGTAAAAATCTATTTAACCGGTGGTTTTGCCGCAGTACATTCATTTCGTTTTTCTAAAATCCTGACATAAAAAAATAAAATCTTTAATACTACTAATAATTTTAATAAATTTTAGTATGATTTTACTTTAAATTAATGAAATCATTTTTTATTATTGATTAATAAAATATTAAAAGCACTTTTTTAAAGATAATGTCAGTACAAACGCTACCCTCAAAAAGCCTGCTAGAACAATTTACCGATTGGGGAGATCAACAGCGACAAGCTGCCCGAGCGACGTATCAGATTAAGGACCCAAAAATGCCCCATAAGGCCGATGATCTAGTACCGCAAAACGTGATCTTGCGTAACGATTTGAAGTGGTATATCCATGCGCTATCGAATGAGACGAAACATACAATGTATTTCTTGGGGCAAATGATCTCTACGGTTGTTATCGCTCCCTTTACCCTTATCGGAGAAATCGCAAGACTCGGTAAAGGATCGATCAATGCTGCCGCTTGTGTAAAAAATATTGTTGTTATTCCACTGCATATGATCGCAGCCAGCATAAAAGCAGCGTATCATGCGGTAAGATCTACAGAGAGAGCTATTGAGTTCGTATCGACCGGATTAGGACTTTGCGCATGGCATGCCGGCGAAAAAATTGTACACTCAATGATAGGCCTTAAAAATACAGTACTTTCAAACTACGATGGTACCCGGATTATTGTGTACCAATCTCTTGGATGGACCTTGCTAGCAGCAGGCGCTGTTTTTATTCCTGTAGCGGCAGTGCAAATATGCGCGCTTCCCATCATTATGGGGTCGATTTACGGCGCAATAAACAATCAGTTTACCGTCAGAGAGTGCCCTGAATATTACACAATGGGCCACTACTATGATGGCACTAAACTACGAGGCCATGCAATTCGATCGAATAACTTATGGATCAAGCCCATCATCACAGGCCTTTATGCAACAACTACACTCACAAAATGGCTAGGGTTGATTTTAGCAGCAGCAGGCACCTTACCTTACGCTGCAGCTACCCTTCCCGTTTCTCTAGCAGCAGCAATGATTGGATGTATGTGCATAGTAGCTCTTGTCGCCTCCCATCTATTTGCCGCTAGCAAAAAACGCTCCATCCAAAAAGATTTACGGGACTACGCGCAGCTGATTGACATGGAGTGGAACAAAGTACGCTACAACAGCAGCTGGTCTGCCCTAAAAGACTTAAGACAGGCGCATATCAACCAGAAAAGAATAGCGCTTCAGCCCTACCCTACAGAGATTGCCTTATTCGATGAGCGGCTTAAAGCGCTAGAAGATACCATTAGCTCGAATATTCCAAGTGCTTATCTAAATATATACGTTCCATCTAATATATCCTTAAAAGACATGGCTAAGTGGCAAGCGAATAATGCCCGTAACACTACTGGCTATATATGCGCTGGCGGAGGCGCTCTAATCATCACCGTTACCAGCGTCTTTCTAAGAATTTTCGCTCTTTAAAAAACGTATTTTCAGAACAATTGTTTGTAAGGGAAGTCTGCTTTTTTCTAAGTTTTTACAGCGTTTTGCAGCGAGCGCAGCCCACCAATACCTCGACTTTTCTCATGAATACATAGGCGTGAAGCGCCTGCAGTGCAGGCTCTTTTAATTTTGGCATTTGCTACATGAGCCGCGCACCTCTAAAGACCACTGAGAAGGAGTAAAGCCTTCTTTTGCCATACACTCCTGCAAGCTTGGCGGCATATCACTAAATGGAGCCTCTACTGCCCTACCGCAAATATCGCATAGCATAAACTGGGAGCCTTTATGCCTTTGGCCTGCTTGACAAAGTATATAGGCATTCAAGCTAGTCACATGATGAATAAAACCGGTTTCGAGCCAAAAATCAATAGCGCGGTAAACGGTTTGCGGCTTGGGATCATCAAAAACTCGGCTTAACTCCGCTAGTATCGCATAGGCGCCTACCGGCTTGGCGCTTTCTGCAATGATTTTTAGAACCTCAACGCGCGGCCTTGTAAGTCGCTGTTTTTCCTGGATACAAAATGCCTTTGCTCTTTCGATAACCTTGTGCGTCAACTAGCTCTCCGTTTTTTCTTGATTCTATTGCATATCATTCTATAATATGTTACATTATAACACTAAAGAAATAGTCAACCCAACCTTTTTATAGATGAAATTTAACAAAATAAGAATGTATCCATCGGCTCAATTATGAAAGAAAAATTGCAAAAAAAACTGCCCGTTACTGTTCTATCTGGCTTCTTGGGAGCGGGGAAAACAACGCTTCTCAATCATATTCTACATAACCGAGAAGGCAAAAAAGTGGCTGTAATTGTCAATGATATGAGCGATGTGAACATCGACGCCGATTTAGTCGACAGAGATGGAAATAAGCTTTCCAAGACGGAGGAAAAGCTTGTAGAGATGAGTAATGGCTGCATTTGCTGCACCTTGCGTGAAGATCTTTTAGTACAAGTACGTGACCTGGCCGCCGAGGAAAGATTTGATTATCTTTTAATTGAGAGTACTGGGATTTCAGAGCCTTTACCGGTTGCTACGACTTTTGAATTCCGCGATGAAGAGGGCAATAGCCTTTCCGATCTTGCCTTATTAGATACAATGGTTACCGTCGTAGATACCGCAAATCTCACGCAGAACTACAGTTCAACAGATCTGTTAAAAGACCAGGGAGAAAGCCTTGGCGAACAAGATGAGCGCACAGTAGTTGACCTGTTAGTTGAGCAAATTGAATTTGCTAATGTGATCGTACTTAACAAGATTGACCTTGTTTCAAAAGAGGAGTTAAAAGCTGCAAAAGTCATTATCCGCAGCCTAAACGCTAAAGCGAAGCTTATCGAGACAACTAATGCAAAAGTAGATCTGCATGAAGTCATGGATACTGGTATGTTCAATTTAGAAGAAGCGGAAAACCACCCTCTTTGGGCCCAAGAGCTTTACAACTTTAAAGACCATGTCCCGGAAACAGACGAGTATGGCATCACAAGTTTTGTCTATCGAGCAAAAAACCCCTTTGATCCTGTGAAACTCCATCATTTTTTCAGCCTAGAGTGCGACGGTTTATTACGCGCAAAAGGTTTTTTCTGGCTATCTACTAGACCCGACTTCGTCGGCGAATTTTCTATAGCGGGATCTATTGTGCGTCACAAGGGAATTGGACGCTGGTGGGTGGCAGTACCGAAAGAAAACTGGCCTATTACACCCAACTTTGACGAAATGATCAAAACGCATTGGAATAAAGAGCTTGGAGATAGAAGACAAGAAATGGTGTTTATCGGCTTTAAAGGGATCATGAATGAAGCAAAAATCTGCGAACAGCTCGACGCATGCCTTATACAAGATTACCTGAGCGAACCGAAAAAATACCACCACTTAACAGATCCTTTTCCAAAATGGTTCGAACAGGCTATAGAGCCTGCACACTCTCATTAAAAGTAGTAGAGAAAAAACAAGATGGCGCAATCGATAAGAAAAAATTATTTATCTGCCGATGCTATTGGTATGGCAAGTTCAAGCTTATGTTTAATCCACTGCATCATCACACCATTTATTTTTATTGCGCAAGCATGCAGCATGAGCTGTTGTGCGAGCAGTCCACTTTGGTGGAAAGCAATTGATTTCATTTTCTTAATCATATCATTTGTTGCAATACACTTTGCATCTAAAATCAGTTCCCATACATGGGTTAAGATAGCGCTGTATAGCGCGTTCTCAGCTCTTACGTTTCTGACAATAAATCATCATAGTACTTTCATTAAACTACCCCTACAACTAAATTACGCATCGGCTTTTTTGTTATTCTTTTTGCATTTATACAATAAAAGGTATTGCAAGTGTTGTGAGGATTCTTGTGAATTTGATAGAAAAAAAAGCTATGCAGCAAAACTCACCCGGTAGGAATCATCTGCAGCAGCAAGCCTACGTTCCAGCAATGACTTTCTTGAATGTTTTAATTATAAACTTTTCTTTCTAGAATCGGTCTTACTATCGTAGAATCTTCATGGAATGAAGCATAAAGCTTACGCCTTCATATGTTAACTGATAATTCTCATCATAAAAAATTTCCTGTATATCACCCTGTTGAGAGCTCTCCACCTTTTCAACCAAATAATCATAATAGGACGAATCGAAAGGTTTAGCGTTGATTTTTGTTCTTATAGCCTCGACTAAACGATTAACATCGGTATATTTTTGTAAAAACAGCCACTTTGTTAAGGCTTTACCAAATATATTATCTTGCTGGCCTCCATAAGGATCCAATTCGTTTAACTCGGTATCAAAACCTAATTCAGCCCCGAGAATATTTCTTACAAAATTTAGAGCATGCCATTGCAAACCAAGCTCGTTCTGCACAAACTCTAAAGTTAAAGATTCTTTATACTCTTGGATTGCACGCAACAATTTATCGGGGACCGTTTCTTCCTGATTATGAACATCTGCATATAGACTATAAGCAGTCTGCAACCATGTAGGATAACAACGAGTTGAAGCTTCTGCTAATTCCTTTAAGATCTGTTCTTCTTTGTCATTATCTATATCGCCTGAACGCATCTTTTGTAAAATAGCTTTCAGATAAAGAGACACTTGCTGGCAAAACATGAACCGCTTGTTAGCGTTGTCAGGATAAATATCTTGATGCGCGGTTTGTATCTTATTACATAGCAGACGCAAACAGTCTTCTTTTGATGTTTTGCCTGGTTCTAGATTTTCCTTAATCCCAAGTGCAACATATTTAGTATAAAGAACCATCAAATTTATATTATAATCAGTGGCTCCTGCTACTACTTGAATAGGTTTGGGAGATGAAGATAATTTCGCATAATTGATTTGGGCATTACTTAAACAACATATACCCCTTCCGATTAGCCATAGAATCCCTGCTGGCAACACACACACAGCTGCGATAAAACACTGGAGGGCTATTTTTGCAACTTTTTGAGCTTGTGTAGTATTGTGAGGAGAGTGAGAAAGGGAAATCGCCACATTAGTTGTTAATTTAACCAACGGGCGTCTTAAAAAAATCCTATATCGTTAGCATAGCTATATGATGAATAAATCATAAATATTCCTCTAAAACTAAATAAGTTATACAAAAAAACGAAATTAATCACAACAACTTTACTTTTAAATAAAAAGGGAATCAACGTTTCCAAGCCAATCCTCATTGAATGGAATAGAGAATTTGAAAAAGAGATTGCTTATCGGCTTATTTCAGAAGGATTTACGCAATAAAAAAGCCGGAAGTTTGGGTATTTCTACCAAAACGTCCGGCAATGTGGCCAGAACTGGAATCGAACCAGCGACACAAGGATTTTCAGTCCTCTGCTCTACCAACTGAGCTATCTGGCCAGGTTGAAAAATTATAATAGAGCTAGAAGGAGATTTTCGTAAATAAGAAAAAGAAATGATTCCCCTAGGAAGAAAATAGGCGATCTAGAAGAAAGCAGCCTTTTTAAGCGCTTTTCTGTAAGGGCAGATGAGGAGTAGCTGATTGTTTAACTTGCCTGTGAAGGTAAATCATATCGCGCATCACATAAATCGCTTCTTGCATCTGTAGATCATCTTCGCTGAAGTTGCGGTTGAGATCGACGGGAGCTGTAGCATCTCCTGCTAATCTTTTTCGGATATTTTCCTGATTGGCTAAAAACTCTTTATAAGCGGGGTCTTGGGCAATTCTTTTTGCACTATGTTGTCTTAAATAAGGAATCATATC
>CALBPE010000040.1 GCA_937899275.1 uncultured Chlamydiae bacterium | reverse complement strand
GTGGGTGTTTTGTGCCTGAATTAAATAGCGTAGGCGTACTTGATACAAATAAAAATTTTGATAAAATCTGGTAAAATTGTACGGCGCGTTCATTTTTCTTCTCTTCATTCATCGCAAGACCCATAGCCACTCTCATCCAAAAGATTTGGGGAGTTTCTAAGCGCCTTTCTTGTTCATGAATTAAATAACGATCATATAGAGTTTGTAGACCAAGATATTGAAAAAGATCGTCGCTTTCTATGTCCATTTGCTCAGCTAAAAACTCTAGATCAAAGTCGAGTAGGTTTTCATGAAGCCTGCCGATTCTAACGCCGTGGGGAACCAATTTTGTAAAATAGGCCGCGTGCGCTTTTTTTAAGGAAGGGTCTGATGCAGATATACCGATGGTTTCTCGATAAAGAACATCGAGTAACAGTCTAGAAGCAACTTTTGCATAAGCTGGATCCTTCTCAATTTTTGTCCGGGCAGAAAAAATATTGGATAAATCAATTTCATGTTCTTTGATCCCATCGTAAAACTGCATGGTGGACGTTTGCAAAAGATCTTGAACAGAGACGATATCTTCAAGACCTCGACATGCAAAACGGAATTTATCTAAAAGAGCTAATTCACTAATGGTTTTTTGCTCACCTTCTTTTGTCTGAAAGGTAAATTGTTTTTGTCCGTTTTCTGTAGCAGAAACCGATCCAGAGGTATAAGGAGAGCTTCCTTCTTTTTGTGTTCTTTTGATGATAAACTCTTTTGCTGCATCAAAAAACTTTTGTTCCATTAACGCTTTTTCTATCGCATCTTGGATGTCTTTTACATAAATAGCCTCTCCTTCTTGCGCTCTTGCTACTGCGCCTGCTACCACTTTTTCTGTGAGGGTATTGACGATTTCTGCTAACTCTTTTGAGGTGCGCTCTACCGTTTTATTAGAAAGACGCAGGCACCTTTCAATAGAAGAGGCAATTTTAATGGGATTGAAACGGACAAGAGTTTGTTTATCCTGACGAAAAATTTTGATGTGGGAAGGGTCTTTGTTGCGTTTTTTTGTCCTTTCATTGCGGTACAAGATGTAGCTTTTCGCTACATTATGAAATCCCTTTTTCATCAAAGAGATTTCGACAAAATCTTGAATACCCTCTACTGTAAGAGAGGCGCCTTTTTCTGCTTTTTCTAGTAAAGCATCAGAAATATATTCTGTTAATTCTTTGATAATAGACGCATTTTGTTCTGAGCCTATTTCTTCTTGAAAGGCGGCTTGTATAGCGTAAAAAATGCGCTCTTTTTCGAAAGAAACAAGCTGGCCGTGTCTTTTGACGACCATGTAGTCGTTGGTTTTTTTTGCTTTTTTGGGGGTGTCTATAAGAGCTTCTTTATTCATGAACTATCCTGTTTCTCTTCAATGTTTTACGGTAACTTTTCTCAGGAGAGATTTTCCTGAGAATATACCACATGTTGTGCTTTTCACTTTTTATATACACTATATATTGTAGTTCTTATTTTCTCGTCCAGAAAAAACAGAAGAAAAAAATCTTCTCTCTTAGCCTTAAAATTTTACGGAAAAATTGTAGATACGCGGCGCTTTTTTTCTGTTTATGGTATCATCAAGATATGAAAAGAATGCAGTTTATTCCCAACATCATTACAGCGTTTGGCCTTTCTTGTGGACTGTATGCAATCTTTAAGATGAGCATGATGTCAAGTAGCCCTGGTGATTATGAGACGATGTTTCAAGTTGCGTTGATTTTACTTGTAGCTGCTCTTGCCGATTTTATCGATGGAGCGCTTGCTAGAGCCATTTCTGCTGAAAGTACTTTTGGTTTTATGTTTGATTCACTTGCTGATGCGGTTTCTTTTGGTGTGGCGCCTTCTGTCTTGTTTTTAAAAGGGCTTGCTTTAGAACCGGGTAGTCTTCTTTCGTTTTTTGCTGCAGCAAGCGCTATGATCTACTCCTTATGCGGCATTTTGCGCCTTGTCCGTTTTAGTACAGTACATGCTGCAAAAACATCGAGGCGTAGCCATTTTACCGGTCTTCCTATTACCGCAGCTGCTGCAGGCAGCGTTTCTGTAAGTCTACTTTTTCTTTCACCAGAAATACAGAACATCAATCTCATCGATGATCAGATCCGTGCGTATATCGTAGCTGGTTTACTCGTGTTTCTAGGGTATTTGATGGTTAGCCGCTGGAAATTTCCCAGTGCGAAATTTTTGCGTTTTCCCATACCTTCTTTTTCGATGATTGTGGGAATAGCCGTTCTTGCTGTTTTTGTTCTATACATGGCGATGCATTACTTTTCTTTGCTCTTTGCTCTTTTGGCATGGAGCTATATTTTGACGGCAGCAACGCTTTCTTGCATACGGATTTTGATGGGGAAAACTGCGAAAAGTCTGAAGGGGTTTGAGCCAGATGATCGGTTTCGAGGGAGTAGTTAAAATGGTGGGCATGCTAGTTTTTGTAGTTCTTTTGATTATGACTTTGATCGGGGTTTGCTTTTTTTATTTGCGGTATCAAAAAATGGCTCTTCGCGAAGAGTTTCAAGGGCTATCAGCTGCTGCATTAGAGAAAGCGCAAAAAGACTTTTTGCAGTTAGCGGCTCAAGTATTGGAAAAGCAAAAGACCGAAACCGAAATCGATATAGAAGAGCAAAAAAAAGAGTATCACCATCTGATTGATCCGATGAAAGAGCTTCTTCTTCGTTTAGATGCGCAAAACCGTGATATTGAACGTAAAAGAGAAGGGGCCTATGGATCCTTGGAAAAACAAATTGAGCAGCTTATACGCTCAGAAAAAGAGCTTCGTATGGAAGCTGCCAACCTAGCAGGAGCGCTTAAATCACCAACGATTCGCGGTTCATGGGGGCAGGTTCACCTGCGAAGAGTAGTGGAATTATCGGGTATGCGCGATCAGTGCGATTTTTTTGAACAGGTAGATGTGCGTAAAGAAGGCAAAATTTACCGGCCTGATCTTGTCGTTAAATTACCTGGCAAAAGAGAAATTGTTGTCGATGCGAAAGTGTCTTTAGAAGCGTATCTCCATGCATCGAATACAGAAAATGAAGAGGAAAAAAAACGGTATCTTCTTGAGCATACAGAACAGATCAAACGTCATATCAAAAGCTTAAGCGCAAAAGAGTATTGGAAGCAGTTTTCCTCTTCTCCTGAATACGTGATTTTATTTTTACCAGCAGAAGCATTTTTCAGTGCAGCTTTGCGCTGCGATCCATCAATTATCGAAACGGGTATTGATCGCAATGTAATTGTAGCTACTCCCACAACGCTCATCGCTATTTTAAAAGCTGCTTCTTTGGGATGGCGCCAGGAAAATTTATCCAAAGAGTCCGAGAAAATTGCGCATTTAGGTAAAGAGCTCTACGACAGAATACTGACGATGATTGAGCAATGGAATAAAGTGGGAAGGTCTCATAGTCAATCGGTTAATGCTTATGATCAAGCGACAGCCTCTCTAAAAAGCAGGGTGTTTCCAGCAGCAAAGCGGCTTAAAAATAGCGTTTCTGATAAGGAAATAGGGGAGATTCCTTATATAGAAAAAACAGCAAAACAGATCCAACCAGCAGAGTTTTCTTCTAAAAGCTAGTCCTACTCAATTTCTAATACATAATACGCGGGAAACGCAAAATGATAATTGGGTCTTTCTGATGCGATGATTTTTACCGATCTACCTTCGTAAAAAGAGAGGTCAATATCTGCGCTGTACAGATAGCCTACAGGCTGGTTTTTCGATCGTAATAGAAAATCACCTGGTTTATTAGGACCGCTTATCTCATGTTTTTCGATAAATCCCTCTAGTTGAAAACCATCTAACTTTTGCTTTTCATAGTAGTCTTTTTTCGCAAGGTATGCATGGTGTTTTTTCCATTTTTCATATCTTGCTTCTTCTACTTTTTGCCAGTAGGCTAGGTGATTTTCCCTTGAGGATGTCTCCTGATTTATTACTGGGAAAGAGGCAGGTGCATCTTGGTTTGATTCGGTAGAGGATATAGAGTAGATCTCTACTGGGCTCGCTACCTTTGGACTCGGCAGAGTTTCTTCTACTGTAGGATTCTGGTGTTTTTCTTGTTCTTCTACAGAGGCGAAGATGGGTTCTTTACTATTTTCTGAGTGGGCTTTATTTTTCCAAGCTTGTTCGATCTTTTTTTTCGTATACTGCTCTTTAAATAGGTCTAATGTATCACTAGCGGTTTGTACAAGCTTCGGAAAAGAGCTATACGTTTTTATAAACGAGGAAAGCGTTTCAATAATCGGGCCTGGATCGATTGCATCGATTTCTTTTTTTACCGCTTCATCTACCACCATGCAGGCGGTTTTGAGTACGTTTTCCGCTTCTTTTTTTTGCTTGCAAAGAGGAGCAAAAATCTCAGATTTACCAATGAGCTCTACATACTTTTTGTCGATATAAAAAGTGACTTGTTTTGGCGGGGTGATTGCGTACCATTTTGGATTGTTTTCATCAATAGCGCCGTGGACTCTTTCACCCATTTGTAATACGCCTAAAATCGGAGCATCTAATTGGGGTTTTAAACGGATATTTACTCTACTTGCTTCTACAATCCCATCTAATATATAGGTTCTATATACGTATACCTTGGTGAGTTCAAAAGGGCGAATTGCCCAGAAGTTTTCTTTTTCTCCTACAACGAGAACAAGGTCATCTTTATTGACTTTTTGTACAATGCCGCTGTTGAAATCTGCTCCTAAACGCACGCGCACTTTATTTCCAATGACTCTACCTGTAAATTTTTGAAAATCAGAACTGTTTGCAAATAAAGTAGAAAAGCATCCGATGAGCATAAATAAAGAGATTTTCAAAGCAGCGTCCTATACGTTAAATTTATCGTCTAAAAATATGGTTGTCAATTGGATAAAAAAATGCAAGATGAAATTGAGGCGGGTGAGATAAAGATTTCTACAAGCTACTAAAATGTGCATCCAGATAGGGCGCTTACTTTTGTAGCTTGTAGGTTATATGAGGGCGTTTAGCTATCTAAAACCGCTTTGATGTGTTCACAGTTTTTTTGCCCACAGGTACATCCGATAGGAGTGCCTAAAAAGACGTTGTATTTTTCCATTTTATCTAATGGATTAGTCACTGTGTAGAGTTGATCTCCCGTCTGCTCTACGTCCCATGTGCGAAAGGTCAAATCCTCGTCTGAAACTTCTTCTTCATCGACATTTCCTAAGATCTGTCCTTGTAAAGATCTTGCCACTTGGCAATGAGGGCAGTTGCAATGCGGCTCTGGTTTGGGGAGAGATTCTGGTTTATCCATGCCAAGCGCTTTTGCAATAGCGCCTAACTTTTCTAGAAATTCTTTTGGAATATCTGCTGCATGCATTTGATCGGGGTTATGTTGCATAGAAGAGCCTAATTGATCTAACGATCCAATACCAATACTTCCCAAGCGAAAGGAAGGTCCAGCAAAAGGAGATGGGGGCTCTTTTTCTAGCGATTTCGTGTGAAACGAGAAAATTTCTTCTATGGTTTCAGAGCTCAGGTTAGGAATCTGAATGGTTTGGCCTTGTTTTAATTCAATGACAAGAACAGGGGAGTTGTTTTCACGCCCTTGCACCCATAAAGATTGTATATGATCCCAATTTGTGGATAGGTAAGGAGGTATGCTTAAAATCTTTTTGCTGATTTCCATAAATGCCTCTTCTACTTTTTTCTCATTTTATTATAGCATTAGACAAATCTTTTGTCAATATTTTTTAGCAGACTCTTTTTGGAATTGCTGATTTTTTTTATAACCATCTTATTATGAACGCTATAAAAATTTATTTTTACTGAGATTTCTTTGGAAAAATCCTGGAAATTAGCCTTGTAAATATAGAAAATAGTAGAGTATGTAAAGTGTTAGGGCCTTCTATAAGAAGCTACCGCCTAACGCTAAAGTACAGGATAGAATTATGAAAAAAACCTTCATCTTAGATACCAACGTTCTTTTACACGATCCCCATGCGATCAAAAGCTTTGATGCAAATGATGTGATTATCCCGCTCATTGTATTAGAAGAGCTAGATAACTTGAAAAAAGCGTCTTCAGAACTCGGGAATAATGCAAGAATGGTCATGCGCTATATCGATTCAATTAAAGGGGTTAAAGAAGGCGATTTTTCTACAGGTGTAAAAATCCCTGAGGGACCTAATGTACGCATACATTTAGAGATCAAAAAAGAAAAAATTCGTGATTTTCCTCTTCCTTTAGATCGCAGTAGCAACCGGATTTTACTCATGGCGCATCTTTTGAAAGATCGGGGAGAAAAAATCGTATTTGTTTCAAAAGACTTTGTTTCTAGAGTCAAAGCAGAAGCAATGAATATCGAAGCGGTAGATTACGAAAACCTCAAAGTCTCCTACGCATCTATGTCTAAAGGAATCCAAAAATTTGAAGTAACAAAAAGGGAAATTGATCAATTTTTCCAAGATGGAACGCCTCCTTTGGTAGCTGCGGGATTTAAGCAAAATGATTACTGCCTCCTTACTTCTCAAGAGAGATCTTCTGCTGTTTGTAAATTCAATATAGGCACAAAAAAATTAGAGCCTTTAGTTGAGGTGCATAAAGATGTATTGGGTATTCGTCCATTAAATATGGAGCAAAAATGCGCTATGGATCTTCTTCTTCGCGATGACATCAAGCTGGTTTCTTTGATTGGACAAGCGGGGACAGGTAAAACGCTACTTGCTCTTGCTTGCGGTATGCATAAAGTGTTTCATGAAGGTGTATATAACCGTATTTTAGTTTCTAGACCTATTGTTCCTTTGGGTAAAGATATCGGGTATTTACCCGGCACAAAAGAAGAAAAGCTCTATCACTGGATGCAGCCAATTTATGACAACTTGGAGTACCTAACAGAGCTGACTAGCGGCGTGGGTAACGGAGACGCATCTTTAGATTTTATTATGGAGAGCAAAAAAATTGAGATGGAAGCGGTCACCTACATCCGAGGAAGGACGCTTCCCAAGCTCTTTATGATCATCGATGAGGCGCAAAATATGACGCCTCATGAAATCAAAACCGTGATTTCAAGAGCAGGTCATGGTACCAAAGTGATTTTAACTGGAGATCCCTCGCAAATTGATAATCCGTATCTTGATAAAGACTCAAATGGGCTGACGTATGCGGTATCGAAATTTCGCAATCAAAAGATTTTTGGACATATCCTGTTAGAAAAAACAGAAAGATCAGAACTTGCGCAAATAGCGGCTGACCTACTTTAACTGTAGCTAAAAATTAAAAAACAAGATCTCTATAGAAACCAAGAAAAAGGCGCCGCCAACAAAGCAAAGTAGATTCATTAAACATGCTACCTGCGCAGAAGGCTGCAAGCGGGTGATCCGATGTTGTAGAGCCCCATTTTGGTTTTGTAGACGAGTTACTTGCCTTTCTAGGTTTGCTATTCTATCTTGAGCGGCCCTTGCTACTCTTTCTTCGGCGCCAGTATTTGATGTAGTAGCATTTGATGGTGTTAAAGGGCTCTCCATAGATGCTTCTCTGAAGTCAGGGGCAAATAGGTTTGAAATTGTCATCGATACTTTACGTTATGTTTTCTAGCAAGAAGCAGGTGTTTTTGCATTTTTTCAGGCTGCCCTGTCATTACGGCATCAACCCCTATATCTAAACATTCTTGGAAGCGCTCTTCTCTTCCAACAGACCAGGTCCAAACTTCTAGGCCCGACTTTTGCATTTTACGAACCAATTCTTTTGAAAGAAAACTAAAGTGGATCGAAACAATCGTTGGGCTCAATTCTTCAATGTAAGAAAAACAAGCGGGATCTTGAATGGTTAAACAGGTTTTTTGTTCGGGCGCTTTCTTAATGATTTGCTCTAAGATTGCAGGCTCAGAGCTATTGAGATAGTACTTATGCACTGTAGGAACAGGGTACTTTTGCAAGACCTTTAAGGTGACGTCCACAATTTTTGGGTAGTCTTTCGTGCCATCACCTTTAATATCAATCATAAGTCCTACTTTTCCCAAAGTAAGAGCTAAGGCCTCCTCAAGTGTAGGAATCGTGAAAAACGGCGCCTTTTTTGGTTGCAGTTGCTTGACTTCTTCTAAAGTCATGGAAGAAAAGGTGCGAGATTTTCCTTTCCATAATCTTTCGGTTGTTGTGTCGTGGACAACAATAGGCACAAAGTCTTTCGTGAACTGCACATCAAATTCTATATAGTCTACTTTAGATGCAATCGATTTAGAAA
This sequence comes from uncultured Chlamydiae bacterium, assembly GCA_937899275.1. Lineage (GTDB taxonomy): Bacteria > Chlamydiota > Chlamydiia > Chlamydiales > SM23-39 > CALBPE01. The sequence continues at coordinate 8,888 of CALBPE010000040.1, read as the reverse complement.
ATGCTTCTAACGTATTTTCTGTAGCAGCCGCATATCCACCCCTATGGGCGACAATGGCGCTGGAAAAAATAGAAGAAAAAGGAAGCGCAAATATGGAAACTATTACAAGGAAAAACTGCATACTACCCAAAATATATCACGTCATTTTATAGAAACTTTAGTTTTTGTCTAGACAAATTTATAGAAACTTTTTAGAAAGAAATTAATGAAGAAAAAGTATAAAATTGCGACTCTTATCTTATCCTGCCTTGTTTCGGTTGTTGGCAGTATATTTATTATTTTAAGAAGTGATATTCCTGTGTTGGATCCTAAAGGTTGGATCGCGCAGCAGGAAAAAGATCTACTTATCACAACCAGCTTGTTGCTGTTGATTGTGATCATACCCGTTTTTGTTTTTACTTTAGGCTTTGCTTATCACTACCGAGAAAACAATCCAGATGCACGTCATGAACCGAATTGGGAGCACAACTCTATCGCAGAATGTTTATGGTGGGGCGTTCCAGTATTCATCATACTGATCCTATCGATTCTCACTTGGAAAACAACGCACCAACTCGATCCTTTTCGCCCCTTAGATTCTACAAAAGAGCCTGTAGAAGTGCAGGTAGTAGCTCTGCAGTGGAAGTGGCTTTTTATCTATCCTAAAGAAGGGATTGCTACCGTTAATTTTTTACAGTTTCCAGAAAATACCCCTGTAAATTTCACATTAACAGGAGACGCTCCGATGAACTCTTTTTGGATTCCTCGTCTTGGAGGACAGATCTATGCTATGTCGGGGATGCGCTCAAAACTGCATCTAATTGCTAATGAAATAGGAGATTTTCGCGGTAGAGCTGCGCACATCAACGGAAAAGGGTTTGCTGGTATGGTATTTACCGCAAGGGCCAGCTCAGAAGAAGATTTTTACTCCTGGGGCGAAAGCGTCCGAAATGAGGGATCTTTATTGGACTTTGCTTCGTATCAAGAGCTGGCAAAACCGAGTCAATATGTTCCTGTACAATATTACACTGTAAATGAAGATTTATTTGAAAAGATCATCGATCAGTACAAAACCCCCAAGCTAAAATAGGGAAAGATGTTAGGTAGATTAGGATTAGAAGCGTTAAAGCACGATTGGATAGAATACATGGCGGGCGTATCGATCGTGGGGGGAGGACTATTCATCTTAGTCATCATTACCTATTTTAAGCTTTGGAAGGTTTTGTGGAAGGACTGGATCACATCGGTAGATCATAAGAAAATTGGGATCATGTATATCGTAGTCGCCTTTTTGATGCTGATCAAAGGTTTGATCGATGCCATCATGATGCGGGCGCAGCAGGCGATTGCTGTCGGTGCATCTCACGGCTACCTTGGAGAAGATCATTACCAGCAGATCTTTACAGCGCATGGAGCTGCGATGATTTTTTTCGTTGCTATGGGCGCTATTTTTGGGATCATCAACTTGATTTTACCTCTGCAGATTGGCGCAAGAGACGTCGCTTTTCCTTTTTTGAATAATTTAAGCTTTTGGCTATTTGCCTCTGGCGGATTCATGATCATTGTCTCTCTTGTAATTGGGGTGTTTGCTGGGACAGGGTGGACTTGCTACCCTCCACTTGCCTTGCCCAAGTACAATCCAGGAGTAGGGGTTGATTACTGGCTTTGGAGCGTCCAGATATCAGGTATAGGCAGCCTTCTTTCAGGGATCAATTTTCTTGTGACCATTTTGAAAATGCGCTGTCCAGGAATGCGTCTTATGCGGATGCCTGTATTTGTTTGGTCGGTACTTGCTACTGTAGTGCTGGTTTTTGTGGCTTTTCCTATTTTAACTGCGAACTTAGGTCTTCTTTTTACTGATCGGTTGTTTTCTACCCGGTTTTTTGACGCCGCTTATGGGGGCAATCCCATGATCTATGTGAATTTATTTTGGGCCTGGGGCCATCCTGAAGTTTATATTTTGATCTTACCTACCTTTGGGATGTTTTCTGAAATTGTGCCGGTATTTTCCCGAAAAAGACTTTTTGGTTACGCCTCAATGGTATGGGCAATCCTTGCGATTTTAGTACTTTCTTTTATCGTCTGGCTTCACCATTTTTTTACTATGGGAGGAGGGCCTAAAGTGAATGCATTTTTTGGCATCATGACCATGGTCATAGCGATTCCTACCGGTGTAAAAATCTTTAACTGGCTGTTTACGATGTTTCGAGGAAAGGTGCAGTTTTCGTCGCCGATGCACTGGTTTTTAGGTTTTGTGATTTTATTTACTATTGGAGGGGTTGCAGGCGTCATGCTAGCTCTTCCCGGTATTGATTTTCAGCTGCACAACAGTTTGTTTTTAGTAGCGCATTTTCATACGGTGATCATCGGGGGAGTGTTATTCGGTTTTTTTGCAGGCTTTACCTTTTGGTTTCCCAAATTTACCGGTTTTACCCTAGATGAAAAACTGGGAAAGCGGGCTTTTTGGTGTTGGCTCATTGGATTTTTGTTAGCGTTTATGCCGCTTTACCTTTTGGGGTTTATGGGAGCTACAAGAAGATTAAACCGCTACGATGTAGCTGACTGGCAGCCTTTATTCATCATTGCCTTCATAGGGGTTTGGTTTGTGTTTGCTGGAGTAGGTCTGCAGTTTTTACAGATATTTCGCAGCGTTTTAACCAGAAAAGAGCGGATAGATACCACAGGAGATCCTTGGGATGCAAGGAATTTAGAATGGTCAACGACTTCTCCGCCGCCTGTATACAATTTTGCTACGATCCCTTCAGTAGAAGGTAGAGATGCATTTTGGGAAAGCAAGAAGACGGGAAAACCCTTAAGTCAAGGGCCTTTAGAAGATATTGTGATGCCGAAAAATACCGCTTGCGGCTTCATTATTGGATTTTTAAGTTTTGTATTTAGTTTTGCAATGGTTTGGTACATATTTTGGCTTGCAATCGCAAGCCTTGTGGGCATTCTTGCTGCGGTTATTTACCGCGTGTATGGAGAAGAACATGAATATGTGATTCCTAAAGAAGAATTGGAGAAACGTTTATGAGCAGCGGCGTACAAGACACCTATGATCGGGCTGTATTTGGTACATGGCTCTATATTTTGAGCGATTTTCTCTTTTTTGGAACGCTCTTTGCCGTATACGCATTTTTACAAAAGGGCAATGATACAAATAAACTGTTTTCTTTGAAGTATGCTTTTGGAGAGACGCTTATTTTGCTATCGAGCAGCACCGCTGCTGGACTTGCGGGAGCGTATCTACACCGAAAAGATCGCAGAAATACGCTTATTTACTTTTTTCTAGCATGGATTTTAGGGGCAGGTTTTGCTGCGTTAGAATTTTTGAATCTCTTCTCTATTGCAAGCAGAAACTACACATGGGATCAATCGGCTTTCTTATCAGCCTATTTTACTTTGATTGGTACTCACGGACTGCATATCGTTTTTTGTCTTTTTTGGATGATCGTTCTTCTTTTGCCCCTATTTTTTACACAAATTCGGGATGTAGATGTGAGGAGACTGACCTGTTTTCGGATGTTTTGGCAATTTTTAAACATCGTTTGGATCTTTATTTTTACAATCGTATATCTCATGGGAGTAGATGGGTATTATGGATGATCATTACGGCTGGAATTGCAGCCTCAAACCTCAAATACTAGGCTTTGTGATTTCCCTAGTGCTGATTTATGCAGCTTATCGTTTAGATCAAGTGCACTTAACAAATCCGTCCACCATATTATTTACGATTATGACGCTTTGTGTGTTACAAGGACTAGCCCAGTTTTTCTTTTTTCTTCATTTAGGTATGGAGCAAACGCCTCGCTGGAATCTATATGCTTTTTTATTTACAACATGCATCTTATTCATTGTTGTAACGGGAACTATTTGGATTTTACAAAGTCTCGATCATAATTTAATGCGAAGCTAACAAAGGGAGAGGGTATGGAAACCGCGATAAAAACTGTAGTTAGAAGCTACATTTCTCTGACTAAACCAGGGATTGTTATGGCAAATGCTATCAGCGCGGTTTCTGGATACCTTCTTGTCATGAAAGGAGAGGTGCATCTTCAAGCGTTTTTTTGTTTGCTTTTTGGCCTTTCTTGTATCATCGCTTCTGCTTGTACGTTTAATAACTGTTTTGATATTGAGCTTGATCAAACCATGGATCGGACAAAAAATAGGCCGCTTGTTACAGGAGTCATTGAGAAAAAACAAGCCTTTTTCTTTGCATCGGCGCTGGCTTTTATAGGAGGAGGTTTTCTCTATCCTCTTGGCTCTTTTTCTATTGCACTTGCTTTTTTTGGTCTATTTTTTTACGTAGCGATCTATACTTTTATGAAATACGTATCGCCCTATGCTACTTTAGTAGGAAGTATTCCGGGAGCAGTGCCTCCTTTAGTGGGTTATGCAGCAGCTACTGACTCTATTTCTGTAGACTTCGATTACCGCCTTTTTTTTCTTGTATTTCTCCTTTTTGTTTTTTGGCAGATGCCCCATTTTTATGCGATTTCTTTATTCCGTATTGAGGAATTTCAAAAAGCTAGGCTGCCTGTATTTCCGTTAAAAAAAGGGGTAGAAAAAACCAAATGGCATATGTTGGGTTTTTGTATTTTATTTACCGCTACTGTGGGTATGCTGACCCCCTATTTTAGAGGGAAAATAGGGTATTTGGCGCTGACAGGTGGGCTGAGTCTTTACTGGCTTTTTCAGTGCCTAACAGGCCTGTGGAAAAAAGATAGTCAAACTTGGGCAAGGTCGGTGTTTTTTACCTCGATTTTACTAGTGATGGCGTTTGCTTTATCCACGCTGTTTTTTACGTAAGGTATTGTTTTTTTCTACAGGTGTTTTGTGAGACTTATCGCTAGTCTTTTGGCGTTTCAAGCTGCTTCTTTTTCCTTTACGAATTATCAAAATATGTCATAAATTTAATTTTATTTATTAGGTTTTTTTATGACTCTTTGCTGCTGTTATCCCAACAACAATTATGTTTTAGATAAGGTGGTTTTTCCTAAAAACGCTCCCTTCACTCTATTTCAAAAAAAACAATCGTTTCTGAAGATCGCTGCCATTGCTCTATCTGCCATTGCTTTATTTGCCGTTGTAGCGCTATCTATTTACCCCTTTCCCTTTTGGGTGCATACCCTGGCAAAAGTTATGGTCACTTTATCTGCTGTTTTCGTATGGGATCTTTTGATGCTAAAACGAAATAGTCAAAAAGCAGTGGAAAACTGGATTGACTACCATCAAGAAAAGTATGTGGATACGCTTGTAAAGGCTCTAGGCAATAGCGACCGCTTGGATAGAGTAAAAGGGGCGATGAGCGAGCTTTTTGCAAATCAAGACAAAGGCGCATCTTCTTGGGCTAAGAGTCTTGCTATAGAATTTTCTTTTGAGCCCCAGCTTCTAGCTGCTGTGTGCGCACGTTCTTTCGACTTTACTATAAGAAAATTTCTATCCACAGTTGACATTGCCGATATCACCGCAGACGATTTATCACTTATATGCACCTATTTTACATCTAAAAGCATGTTTCCCTCTCTTCTGAGATCTATTGCTGCGGATAAAAAGTTGGAAGAGGTCGCAAGTTGGCTTATTGAGTATTGCGAAGAAAAACAAGAAATGCAGACGGTTTTTACCGCTGCTTGCAAACGATTTCCCGATGTAGTAACTAAGGCATTTTTAGCAAAAACGCAGCCCTGGACAAAAGAAGATACAATGCGTCTATGCGCTCATCTCAATTGTAAAAAAGGGTTTCATGAATGGATCATAGCGCACTTAACCAGAGGGCTTTTGATAAAAAACAAATACCCTCAGATTGCAGAAGCCGTCCTAAAAAACTTTCAGCCTAAGAATATTTCCAGCGTGTTTAGTTGGACGTTTCTTCTCCGGTTTTATCCTTTTTAGTAGGATCTGTAAAAAAACTTTACAAAAAATCATTTTAGGTTGCTTATAAAAAAAAGATGCATGAAAATTGAATGCAATTTTATTGGATATAGTTTTTATGACCTCTTCTAGCTCGTTTATTGGCACATCTTATTTGCCGCCCAATTGCTCGATCAATGTACAGCACGCTCCACCTTCTTTGCGAAAAACTAAACCTTTTCTTCGGATTATAGCTATTGGACTTGCTGCCTTATCCCTTGTTGCGGCAGCTATTTTGCACATATATACTCTCCCGCCTTGGTTTGCGGTACTTGCTAAGGCGGGCTTTATTCTATCTTCTATTATTTCTTGGGACCTTTTTGTCATTGGGCCTAGTATCCAGCAGAAATTAGAACGCTGGATTGATTACGAACAACATGAATACCTACCTGAGCTTTTAACTTTACTAGAAGAACCCTGGCTAGCGAGTAGTTTAACAGAAGATCTGCAAAATATTGCGCGTAGAACATCTTATTCTAAAGAAGTGGTCCTATCTTCTGTACTTATCTCTGACCTAGAAAGGTTAAAAGATGTATGTGAAAAATATGAAAAGCTCGGTAGCAAGAATTCAATAACAACCTCCATTTTAAGAAAAATTAAGCGTCTAACTAATCTAGAATTAGATGAGAGTAAGACGCAGGATTTAGGAAAAGAGCTCAAACAAAAGACGGGCGAGCTCTGGGATCATTTTGCATATAATAAACAATTTATGCAGGCTCTTAAATCAGTGATTGTAAAGCGCTGGTTACTACAAGTTGCTGAAACTCTTGAAGAGGAATATGTAAATAGAGAGCCAAAAGTCAATTTACATAAAAAAAACTGGTATTCTTTGGAAGAACAAGCCGTTCTTCACATAGGAAGGAGATTTTCCGATCAAAAGATAAAACAGCGGGTAGATACATATCTCAAAAGTACATTGCAATTACAAACACGGCAAGCTGCAGCGCAAAAAGATACAGATGAAAAAATCAAAACCTATATCGAAAGACAAAAACAAGATTTTGATAGCTTAGTAGAATGTCTTATGGAACAAGAAGCTTATCCTGTTCTTTTGGTAGGGTATATTGTGAAAAAGCTGTTAATCGATAAAAAAGATTCTAAGATATTTCGTGCAGTATTTGGATCTTTTCAAAATGAAAAAATATCGTCTAGTTTTAAGTGGACGGTCCTTTTAGGGTTTTACCCTATTCGCAATCAATTGTTTAAATTTATTTTACAACGCTCTCTTACTACTAAAGCATTTTAGGACTAACGCGACTGGAAGAAATAGCGGCCCTGCACTCTAAAAGTAAACACACCCACTGCATAAGAGATAAGACGAAAAGCCCCTCAATAGGCACTTCTTATGTAATTTTTTATTTTAAATAAAAACGCTATTTGTGTAGATTTTACTTCTTGTAATGTTACAGAGGATAGTAATGGTTTCTGCTTGTTGTATTGGTAGCTGTCTTTATTCCTACCATTCTGGTTTTTCCAAGCCCGCTTCTAAATTTCACGTTATTTACCCCAAAGACCTTGCTATATCTGCGTTTCAAAAAAGAGTGTCGGTTGTTAAGGCGATTGCCATAGCAGCTGTGATCTTATCTTTAAGCGCCCTTATTATATCTACTATTTATGCCCTTTCTGGATTAGCCGTTAAATGGAGCGTCATTGGATTTGGCGTATTTGGCGCTCTTTTAGGAGATGCGCTACTCATTGAAAAAACGGGCGCGCAGCAAGCAGAGAACTGGCTTGAAAAACAGCTGCTTAATCCAGATGCATCTTTTGCAAAAAAGATAACACAAAAAATCTGGGCTGAAAAAGACTTTTCTCCTGCAGGATCTGATCTTATTTCGCTGTATGCGGCTGAGATCAAGCAATATCCAAAAGGGGATAAGCAGCATCAATCCTTTATGGAAAAATTCTACAAAGCGGCTTTTGCCCGCTTTAGGAGCGAGCTCTACTCTTCAGATACTGTAGAGACAGATCTACGTTCTATTCAGAAGCAAACCGATGATTTGCTCTTATCCGAACATGCTAAGAGTAATCTCTTGGCTAGCCCTGAAAAACAGTCGATCCGCTCTTTTGCTTTACTTTTTATAGTTAAAGACAGCCTTCAGCAGAAAAAAAATGCAAATCTAGCAAGGCTGTTATTTAAAAAGTTCCAACCGCGATCAGTACCAAAGATATTTGCAAGAGCCGCTTTACTTGGTCCCTATCTGTTTTAAACTGGGTTAAAAAGTGTGAACCTGCTTCTTAAGATCTGGATTATTTCACTATTTCCAAAAAGATCTTATGTTTACAGGTAGCTATCACCGCTTTAACAGTATGCGGCTTTGTGTTTTTGGCTTATCATAGCTCCTATTTTTCTTATGCTGCTACGCTTTTTGTAGGTGTGGTATAGGGCTTTGTTCTTCGAGATTTATCTATAATTAAACAAGGTTTTACCAAAACCATGAATACATGGATCGATGTACACCAAGAGTGGTACATTAATGGGCTTGCCAAACTGATCCGATGTGAGGTGGAAAAAAACAGCATCGAGGAAAAAATCGATTGCATAGCAGCCTGCATCATTTCCAAATACGCTAACTGGGCTAAGAAGAAAAAAACAGTGCGAACAATCGAACAGCACTATATTGCAATGGCTAAAGACCAATATAGGAAGTTCTGCGAGTATTACCTAGAGTCTTGGCAAAAAAAAGATCTCAATCATTTAACAGAAGAACAGCAGAAAGAATTTTTTCGTTTGAGCTTAGATTTAGACGAAGAAGGCGCTATTGCTCAAGATAAAAAACCACAGGTTTTACGCTCTATGACGCGTCACAATTTATCTTTTAATATAAAGCAATTGCTCAAAGAAAATCCCCAAAATATTCCAGAGATTGCGCAATTACCGAAAGTAGAGCGCAAAGCCTCTTCCTTCAGGTGGAGGATGTAGAGCTCACCCAATTTCCTGCTGTTGTTCAATATATTGGCGAACCACAGAAATAGAAGCTCCGCCTATAGAACCTGCAAAA
>CALBPE010000039.1 GCA_937899275.1 uncultured Chlamydiae bacterium | reverse complement strand
CCTGTAGGCCCGGTTGGTCCAGTAGCTCCCGTGTTACCGGTTGCTCCGGTACTGCCTGTCGGTCCAGTCGCTCCTGTATTACCAGTTGCACCTGTAGAACCAGTTGGACCAGTTGGTCCTATTTCAGTAGATGCAGGTCCTGTAGCTCCGATTGAACCTGTAGGTCCTGTTGGACCCATGGGACCTTGTTCGTTGGAAGGGGGGCCTTCTGGACCCGTTGGACCTGTAGCGCCCATCGCTCCTGTTGACCCAGTAGGGCCCATTTCGGTAGATGCGGGTCCAGTGGCGCCAGTAGAACCTGTAGGTCCTGTTGGACCCATGGTACCGGTGGAGCCTGTTGGACCTGTTGGCCCTCCTGCAGGGCCGGTTGGTCCCTGAGAGCCCGGAGCTCCGTCTATGCCTGCAGGACCAGTAGGTCCTGGAGGGCCTTGGGGCGGTCGGTCAGTTTTTCTGCAACCGCGGGTCTGTTGGAAGAAATATGGAGCGGCATAGCCTGGAAAGGGGAGCTCGATTAAGATAAAAAAAAGTAGTGCGTATACTCTTCGCATAGACATTTGATAACTTATAGAGCCCGCTTAGTAAAAGAATCGGGTAAAGACAGGCATACTCTAAAAAACAAGTTAGTCTACTGAAGAAAAACGTTTTTATCAAAAAAATAATTTAATAGTTGGTTTCCCAGCATTTTTTCTTGCCAATGGGAATCGCATCGATAAATCTAAGAGGTTGATAAATTTGGAAATTTGGTATCGAACAAGGCTCTTTTTTTCTGCCTGTTCGATACAAAGGGACATGAAAAGAAATTTCTGCTTGCCACTTGGAATGAAATAAAGAATCGTAACGGTATTTGATCTCACCTGATAAAATATCTTCATATCGAGGCTTAAGAAGTACTTCTAGACCTGTTTCATCATTTTCATAATCGATTGCGTAAATATGGTAGGGCCCTGCTGCAAAATATATTGAAAATAGATCAGAGTTGTAAAGATACCCACCTAGCTCTGCGCTAAATGCATAGGATACTTTTTCTGTGAAGTTGTAATTCACAATGTAATCGCCTGCGTAATCATCAAAAATGCAGGTTGAGCAAAGTTCTGTTGCTCCTAAAGGTACATAGGCATGCGCTCGGAACTCTAATAATTTTGTGAGATATTCAATACCTACGCTTACTTGATGAAACTTCCCGTTAAATGTAGCGCGGTACTGATACGCCGTATTGATGCCGACAAGTTGGCAGTCATCAAAAGTATTAAACGGAAAGCGGACAGCAAGGCCTCCAATTAAACCGTAGCGTTCGTTCATGAAGCGGTAACCCCTAAGATCAAGTAAAGGCAAAGGCGTTTCAGGATGCAGGTCAGGTCCTATGGTAAATCCAAATGAAGTGTAGTTGTCATCAAATACATCGCAGCAACTTCCTCCAAAATTGGTGATGTTGCGAATTGTAATGAGCTTAAAAATTGAGCTTCTAATATCCAGCTCTTCTGGATGGGGAGGATCTTCTTGCACTAGCTCTTCTTTTTGTAATGAATAGGAAAAAAAGTCACTTGCAGATGCTACAGGCTCATCATACAGATCCTCTGAAGTCTCTTCTTGCAAAGCTACTTGAAAAATTGAAGCAAGCCTCAGAATCGATTCAGAGAAAAAATTCTGTATCTCATAAATGACTCTACCCGTTTTTCGTGGATTGTTGATGGGTAAAGCGCATAGAAAGAAAAATAGGATGAATTTATAAGTAAGACGCAAAATACTCCTCCTTAAATTCTGATTAAATAAATAAAGATTCTAAGTCAAGGATAATAGCTAAAGAACTAGTATAAAAATGGGATATAAGGTGAGTACAGGGTAGGAATTATTTTTTTTGCATATCTAACATGTGATAAATATGGTCGGCAGATACACGGCAAATCCGCGCCTCTCTATCTTCATAACCATAGGGAATAATCAGCTCTTTTTGATCCATATTCCATGCCATTGAACAGCAAAATTCCACGCCTCGATGTAAGAAAAAAAAGGGTTTAGATACTTTTTGTATTACAAAGTCTTTAGTAAAGTAGATGAATCGATGTAGGTAAGATCTACCATGATCTTTTTGAAAAATTACTTCATGCGACATCGCTAAATATCCATCTGCAAAAGGGATCGGAGGGGCAGAGCCTCGTTGGAGTCTAAGATCGTAAGCTGGAATGCTTTTATGATAGATGGAGCATTTTCCTGTAGTTAGGTCGGGTTTTACAATAAGAAATGGATCAAATGAATAAATCAAGACCGTTTCATCGTTTACGACAAAGGGAAGCCAGTTTTTTTCGCAGCGCTCTTCTGTAGATGCGTTTAACGGCACGAGGGTTTCCACGCGCACGTTGGGTAGATCTAGGCTAGCTACAGCAATTTGTGGGATAGTCGATGCTCTTGTTGTTCTACTTGTACAAGAAAACCAAAGCGCTTCATTGTAAAAAAATAGCCGGCAGTCTTCTAAGCCTTCTACAGGATATTGATAAGGATGAGAGCGTATCGTATCGGTATGTTGTAGGATTTCTTGTGCATTTAGAACAGAAAAGTTCTGATCTAGATCGAGAAGAAAGTTTTTTGTTCGAAATACCTGGTGTAGATCCTTTGTGAAAAAATCTTTCGCGTTTTTTTGCGTGTAGTTCACTGCGCGCAAAATCATATAATACCCCGTATCTTTTGGCAGAATAGAGGGGTTGAGTGGGTGGTACGTTTCAGAAGAAAGAGGAGAGACAAATGGCATCTCTATTGAGATGGCTTGGTCGCTTATTTTTTTGATAGAAGATGCGTAAAAAAGAAGGTTATTTTGCATGCCTTCTTTGCAACGTGCAGGCACATCTCTTGTAAGCAAAAGCCTTTCTAATGCATCAAATCCCTCTGCCCTATATTTTGTATAATACGCTGTAATCGATAGCTCCATATCAAAATGATAGGGAGAAAATCCCTCGTAAAATCTAGACAGATCGGCGTCTAAATCAAGTTGTTTGCCAGAGCTTGCAAAAAAATATCCCAGCGCGTTTTTCCCCTGGATCCGGTATAGTCTCGCTACATCCCAAAGAGGCTCTGGGCGCTCTATTTTTTCATTGAACGCTTCTAGATACCAATAAATGGCGGTGGGATAATCGCTAAGGTTTTCTGCGCACCTTCCCAGCATCCATTTTGCAAACCAGCACTCGAAATCATCATAAGGATCGTTTTTTAAACGCATGTGATACCAATGCATCGCAGATGCATAGTCCTGCATTTCCCGGTAGGACTCGGCGAGTGCAAATGCCTTAATGTCTGCATCTTGACCGCGCGCTCCAGCGGAAAATAGACTGGTGGAAAAGGGATAAGCGCGCAAATAGATGCAAATCAGGATAAGAAAAAAAACGAAAAGTTTTCTGATGGAGTGCAAGGAAAAATCCTTCATAAAAACGGAAAAACTTATATAAAAAAGGTGGAAATTCGTCGAGAAAAATCTAGGAAAAATACCCTGTATATCTTGCATAATATACAAGATGCAACCATCTACTTGTGCACCTGAGCGTAATCTTCTAATTAAAGGGCTGAGCCTGGCATGTAGTTCCGTTTGGGAATACTACGACTTTGTAGTCTACGGGCTGATGATGCCCTATATAGCTCAGGTGTTTTTCCCACATGAAGGCTACTTTGGCGTGGCTTTTGTATTTTCTATAGGCTACTTCGGAAGAGGGGTAGGCGCGCTTTTTTTTAGTTTTATCACAGATGCTTATGGCAAAAAAAAAGCGCTTATATTTGCCCTTAATCTTATGGGAGTATCTACATGTTGTATTGGGATGATTCCTGCTTATAGGAATATAGGAGATCTATCTACATTTCTTCTTTGTGTTTTCCGATTTTGTCAGGGGCTATCTTTTGCAGGAGAGCTGCCTACAGCAGCGCTTTTTATACAAAAGCTCTATCCAAAAACTCGAGCCTACCAGATTCTATCTTATTGTTTGTCGGGCACTTCTTTAGGCGCTTTACTCGCTTCTTTAGTTGTTTTTTTATTGAGCTATGCGTGCACAGAAAAAGAGATTGTGATGGGGTACTGGCGCCTCCCTTTTTTACTGGGGTTATTTGCTCTATTTTCTTCGCGTATGCTCTATAGGGCTTTTCCAGAAGAGATGTATGAGACTGTTTAAGATATGAAAAAAAAACAGATAGCACGAACAAAACAAATTATCGCGACTT
>CALBPE010000038.1 GCA_937899275.1 uncultured Chlamydiae bacterium | reverse complement strand
AAAATGGAAATGAAATATTTAAATTAAAAAAAAAATTTAAAAAACAATTTATAAAAAGATGGCAAACAATATTTAATTTTATATAATTAAGCATCAAATTACAGAATCAATTAGAATATTACTGAAAAACTTGTAAAAAAAAGGTTTGAATTGGTATGCTTTACGCAATTTATAAACGCTTCTATTGAAGTACATCACTGTTTTGAGGACATTCATGAACATATCATCTGCACTTACTACTCTGCTCTCCATTACCGCTTTTGTACCAACAGTTTTATACGGGAATCTCAAAGAACGCAACGATTCTTTCAATAGCCAATCCCCTGTCCCTTTCTTCACTTTAGAAAATGGTTTTCCGAAAGAACATGCTCATGATGTATCTTATTCTGGCGATGTCTATCCTCAACATTACCATTGGATCAAAAAAATTTCCCGCCTTGGAGATGTCATTTATACAGAAGACGATTGCAAGTGGAGCGTCAATCCTAAAGATCAATGGAAATTGCAATACTGGAAGATCGGCGTAGATATTGTGCTGATAACGCAAAATCGCAGCTGGTTTTCTAACTACCAATATGTGATCATGAATACCACTGATTCTTCATCAATAGAAGTAGACCTCAAAGTTGGTCCTGCTCATACAGGAGAATATACCCGGTGGGTAGCCAGCTTAGATCTAGCAGAAGGTACCATCTTATTAGATGATGGTTCTCGCTGGAAGGTCAACGAAGATGATCAAAACGCATTATTAAAAGCCTGGGAAGTGTCCGATCCCATTATTGTCGGAAAAAATACAGAATGGTTTGCTTCGCAAGAACAAATTTTGATTAATGCGGATACGGAAGATACACATTTTGTCCGCGCAAATGAGGAATAACCTCCCAACAAAGGAGAAAAGTTATGAGTCCAGTTTATAATCGTTCGTCTGGGCCTGTCCCTACTAAGCCACAACCGAAACTACCCACAAGTAAAAGCTGGTGGTATATCCAGGCAAAAATTATTCTACTTTTTGCTATCGCCTTTTTTACTATTTATGTTTCTTGGAAAATTGGGCTACTTCTTACAGGAGCTTATGTTGTGTATGAAGGATTGAAGCTCATGAATAAACAGCCTGTAAAATTTGGAAGATTAACCGAATCCAAAACTATAACAAAAATCGCAAAAGAAACACTTATAAGGGCAAAAGCGCTATTGCGCAAACCGGCGCTACGTTCCTCGCTACGTCTATCTCCTGCGGCATCTACAGTAAATGGAAATAGCAGTGATGAGTCCTCATCGAGGAGCGCTACTCCTTCTCCTAGGTCTTCTACTCAAATTAGATCGAGGAGCGCTAACCCTTCTCCTAGGTCCTCTACTCAAATTAGATCGAGGAGCGCTACCCCTTCTCCTAGGTCCTCTACTCAAACGAGGCAGAAGCAACGACGATCGGTTACATGGAGAGATGAGCGTCCGATAACAAATCCCTTAAACCAAGGATAACACTTCAAAGGACAAGTGCATACTATCACTTGTCCTAATTCATGGTTTTTCCTGCATAAAAATGCAACAAAGCTATTTCCTAGGACGGTTTTTCCGTTTTTTCTAGCCATGTAATCCAATTCATTTCATATTGAAAAAAAACTTACAGAGTATTTTTACGTATGAAAAAGGCAAGAAATCTACGTGTATTTACACTCACTATGATCAACATTGCAGCAATCTGCAATATCAAAAACTTTCCATTGAGCGCTCTTTATGGGCTATCTACACTGTTTTTTTATGGACTTGCTGCTCTTATCTATTTCATTCCGATTTCTCTTGTTTCTGCAGAGCTAGCTACAGCATGGCCAGAAAGAGGCGTCTATACTTGGGTAAAAGAAGCCTTGGGCAATAGAATAGGGTTTTTAGCGGTATGGCTCCAGTGGATTGAAAATGTCATTTGGTATCCGACGATTTTATCGTTTATTGCGGCAACACTTGCTTACGTATTTAACCCTTTGTATGCAGAAAATACAGTTTACGTTTTAATCACGATTTTAACCTCATTTTGGCTGATGACTTTGCTCAATCTTCTTGGAATGAAAGTCTCGGGTTGGATTAGCGTGATGGCAGCTTTTTTAGGAACGATTATTCCAGGAGCATGCATTATCCTTATGGGAGTTTTCTGGATTGCATCGTGAGGTTAATCAGAGTCCCCCTTTACATGGC
>CALBPE010000037.1 GCA_937899275.1 uncultured Chlamydiae bacterium | reverse complement strand
CTATTGTACCAAGATCGGAAAATAGCTCTCTTTTAGTCAACGGCATACAATATGATGGGGCTATCTCAATTTATGCTAAAGGATCCGATATTCACGTAGTCAACGAATTATCCATCGAGCAGTTTATTGCCTCGATGTTAGCAAAAGACTTTATCTATCCCTTAGAATCAGAAGTAATGTCTGCTATCGCTATTTTAGCTCGTACATCAGCTTACTACCACGGCAAAAACAATCAATCTCTTTGGCATATCGATGCAATAGAAGCAGGCTACGTAGGCTCTTACCTACAGACGCCTAGATCGCTGATTGATAAAGTAATTAAAGATACACAGGGCTTAATTTTGGTGTATGCAAAAGAGGGGCAAAATGAGCCATTTCCCGCTACTTGGACAGAGCACAGCGCGGGAAAAACCGCTACTTTCGGCGCCATTTTCCGTAAAGAAGCGCTCTGCCCTAGTATTAGTAGACCTACTCCTCACGCATTAAGCGACAGGCAAGATAGTAGCTGGAGCTTTACAATTAGCAAAGAGGCTCTTGCGAAAAAATGCGGTATGCATTCGGTAGAAAGCGTAGAGCTATTTTTAGATCATGAATCGAATAAATCGTATGCGATCCGCCTAACAGGCGCCTCTGAGAAAAAAGACCTCAGCTTTTTCGCACTCCAAAAGCATTTGGGAAAAGAAGCGCTACAAAGCAATGACTTTACAGTCGAAATCGAGGGTGAAGAGATCGTATTTGAGGGTTTTGGTAAGGGACACGGCGTAGGGCTATGCCTATATTCTGCAAGCCTTCTTGCAGAAAAAGGGGAAAATGCGCTGCAAATGCTCACCAAATTTTATCCCCATACTTCTCTATACAACCTAACGGTGAAAAGCCCTAAGAATCAGTAGAAGTCGTCAGAATGCAAGGAAAAGGCCGCTAAAGACCTTCCTTGCATCCTAAACGCGGTTTTTACTATACTTATGTTAGTTTCTACCGGGGAGCTTAAAAAATAGCTTTTTCTTTAACCAGGTCAGGATCGGAAGATAGCAGCCTTTTAGAAAATGCCTATGTTTTAAGATTTCTCCGGTAGTTTTTTTTCAATCGATAAAAACGCTTGTTCGAGCGCCTGAATCCCTCTTCTAATCTCCCCTTCTGCATCAGATTCTTTTTCTAGCACCGCTTGATGAAGGAGCGTGAAGAATTTTTTTTGAAAAGGGCGCTCCAGCTGATCGATGACGCTTTCTAAAGGAAAATCTTCCTGTTTTTCTAGCTCTTGAAGGATATGCTGTGATTTTTGGAGTAAAGAAATATTTTTGGGCAATTTAGTAAAAGGAGTCGTCTTTTTTTTACCTTGAGACTCTTTTTTCTTAATTTCAGTCCACTGCTTTTCCAGATCCTCCATAGAAATTTTTTCATTTCCTTTCTTTGCAAAGACATGGGGATGGCGGCGTATCAATTTTTCCTTCTGCTTTTCGAGAAGCTGTTTGAGGGTGAAATCCCCTTGTTTTGCCGCAATTTTTGCAGCAAACAAGACAAGATAAAAAACGTCTCCAAGCTCTTCTAAGATATGCTCTGAATGATTTTCATCAATGGCTTCGATCACTTCTTGCACTTCTTCCAAAAAATGTTTTTGCAAGGAATAAAAAGTTTGCTTAGCGTCCCAGGGACATCCCTCTGGACCCATTAAAATATCAGATATTTCTACTAAATCATCCATTTCTTTCATAATAGCCTCTTTTTATTGCCAATTTTACAAATTACCATTATAATATCATCGAAATATTTAAATATTCTACCATTTATTTTAGGACTATCATGAATAGAATTTACAACTTTCGGTCTAACTACTATAACCGCGCTGCACCTTATGTATCTCCCGCCGTCACTGCTACAGCAAGCAAAACTGCTACAGCAAGCAAAGTAGACCAGTACTGGAAGGCATTCCTGTCTTATGCAGGAAAAACGAACAGCATATTATGGCGTTGTGCAACATCTGTGCTGCGCGCTGGATGCCAAGTTGCGGTGCAAGCTGGGCTGAAAGCTGGGGTTTGTATGGCAGATATCGCTTTAGAAAAAATTTCAGAAGCTTCTATCGACGACCAGGAAGTCGAAGAGCAAGACTCAGTAGCAAATGAACTATCACATATCAATCGAAGAGAAGAGCCCGACATGAGGACAATAGACGATCTACGGAGGATCATCTCCTCTTCTGGCGCTTCCTTCCTCACAGTCCTGACCTTAATGCACAGCGTAGGCATGAACTGGAATAATACAAAAATCCGAAGCATAATGACACAAGCAAAAGGCATGAAAGGATCCTTAAAAGAAACGCTTTGGAAAGTCTTTCAATCCCAATTTAACGAGCATTATAGCGACGTCTATCCCACCCCCCCTACTTCTAGTATATTTTCCTATGCAGCCCATTTTATCATGAAACAGTGGCGCTATTTCATCTGTTGGGCAAGCTTTTCTTTCTTTTTTGCGTTATATACAACTGCTAGCGGCAAATGTTTTGACAACCTTGTACAAGCGGTAGAAAAGCATATCAACAGCCAAGGACAGGAAGAAGATGATACAGCCATCGATCCAATTTTAGCTGCGCTGTCTATTCATTTCAAACGTCTTGCAGGTGAACTAAACACCTTTAAAAACCAAGGTCATACAAGCCATAATTTTACCCTATTTTTACAACAAGCTCTACAAACAATTCAAGAGCAGCCTAAGGATAAAGTCATCGGTGATTTTTCCAATCTTATCTCTTCATTTCTACCAAATTTCACCTTCATGGATGGGTGGAGAAAGAGCAACAATATTATCGTATCTACTCTTGGACACATCATATACCCTGTAGAATATATTATTTGCGGCGTTTTTCTTCGATGGCTTGTGAAAGTGTATTTCATGCCAAAAATCCTTGACTCTTCGCTACATTTTGGCACAAAGCACACGACATCAAATTCATTTTTTGAAGCAGTTACAGGACCTTTGGTCAAAAAAGTACACACTTTAAAACAACAAATCAAAGAAGACTATGGATTAAATGGTAGAGTGCCTAAATTCCGAAATAGAGAAGACCTAGATGATGAAGAGGTTCATCTCACCTCAATAGAAGAAAAATGGCTCAAAGACCTTTCCGTTGCTTTAGCAGAAACTTTAATGCAATGGGATCACACAGCAACGCAAAAAAGCTTAAAAAATGCCCAATCAAGCAGTAGTTCTGTCTACATGAAAATAGGGATAAAAGCAATCGGCGAGGATCCAAAATCTTACGAAGCAACACAGCTAGAAGAGAAATTACGCTCTGTCCTATTGTCCAGCTTAACCTCTTTATTCGGCATTTTTAAAAACCAAGAAAACCAAAAAAATGTATTAGACACCACAATCCGCGCTGTTGCAGACTGGTTGGAAGCAGATCCCTCTAAACAAATACCTAGCACTGTGCAACAAGATTGGTCAAACGAGATCAATCAACTTGTGAACGTAATGGTCAAAAAAGCAACCCTAGAAATCGCAAATGAACAGCCTACAGAAAAAAACGCTGGTACAGAAAGGGGAAACTTCAGCCGCGCTAGGCAAAACTACTATAAACAGAAGATCAGGTTATTCCAAGATAAGTACAACACTACTCTTGGTAAATTAAAACAAGACCTCCGAGATATCGATTCTATTCCCAACATAGAAAACCTAAGCCAAAACAACAACGATCCACAAATCGACCGCTTATTACGGCAAATCGGATTGCGCTTGGAGAAGATTTGTGCATTTCGTCCCGCTACCCATATAGACCTTGGAAATGAAGCAGCAAATAAAGCCGTGAGAAAATCTTTGCAAGAGGAAAAAACAATCCTAGATAGGGCGCAAACCGCATTAGTACAGGGAAAACAGTACCTCATCCAAATAAAATATATACAAAATTTGCATAGGCAATTTAGCGAATTATACGAAAAAGCTAGGGACGGGAATTCGGCAGAATACTACACGCTTTACTCTAATTATGAAAAAGATTTAGAAAGCTTAAGCACAACTAAAGACTTTACTTTAGGAGAAGTTTTACCTGAAATAAATACCTTGAGAAGGAAAATTGCAACATCGGCACATCAACTATATAAATATAAAGCCGATATAGAAGCTCTTGAATTAGCAAAAGATTCTGCAAGCAGCCCGATCAAAGTCTCTTTATCAGATCATGGTGATTTTCAAACTATCGAAGAAAAAAAACAACAGCTACAAGCACTAGTAATCAACCTTGAACAAGCAAAAAACAACCAGCAAAATCATGCAGATATACAAGAGCAAATTAGAGCATTATTCCAAGAAATTCAGAAAGATAAAAAGACACTACAAAAGGATCTCTTAAACCGAGGAGCCGGTGAGGTAGGAAAAATCCAAGCTTGGCATAGAGAGATTCAAGGGCATCTAAGACGGATAGCAAATCAAAAAACAGCATCTGCTGCCATTCAGGAGTTTAATAGACAGATCACAGCTTTAAACGGCGATCCAAGGAGAGATGAGCACGGCGAGAGACAAATACCAGCAAATCTAGTCGCAAGAGCAATAGAAAACTTTACAGCTAATCCCAATAAACCTACCTTAGGTGAGCGGTTCGTTACTGTTATGACAACAAATAAACATGTACGGAAAGAAATTCAGAAAAGGTTAAAAGATCAGATTAATAAGCTACAAAACCTTTTAACAGACAAGAATCATAATACTAGCCTAGTGCGCCATTTAGCATACGTCCTTGCAAATGGCACAGAAGAGATCTGATGATTTCACCACCGCCTTTCATGTTTTTTAGGCGGCTCTTCTTTTTTTGGCTCTTGAGCAGGTTTTCGATGAGGGCAGCGGCTAGGATCAAAGCAAGAGGAATTTTCTCCATCACAAGAAGAGATGCATAGCGCTAAAAAGATCATGTAATGCATTCGATATTTCATAAACTACCCCCGAAATTATAACTTAGCGCCCGTTTTTAGGTGTAAAAAATTGCGGCTTTTTTAGGCAAGACTATTCAAAAATCTGATCTACTGCTTTAGAAAAGTCTTTTGGCATAGGAGACTGCACATCCACTTGTTCGCCTGTAAATGGATGAATAAAACGCAAAGACTGCGCGTGGAGATACAACCTTTTAGGCACAAAAGGCGCTTGAAAACATCGGCTTTTATGGTAGTGATAATCGCCTAATATGGGGTGACCTAGATCTCCCATATGAAGGCGCAGCTGATGGGTTCTTCCTGTCTTTGGCTGTAGATAGACTAAAGAGCCTCTAGAAGAGCATTTTCTTACGCTCCAAAGGGTTTCAGCAGACTTGCTGCAAGGATGAGGGCAAGTAGATGAGCGAAAATACCGCTCTTTTTCTTTGAAGATATAGCTTTTTCTTATCCCGCTTTTTGGATTTAGAGCTCCTAAAACAAGAGCGATGTAGCCTTTATCTACTTTTCTTTGTTGGAATAAAAAAAACATTTTTTCTAAAGCAGATGGATTTTTTGCATAGATAAGCGCCCCACTTGTCTCTTTGTCTAGTCTATGGGCGGGAAGATATCTAGTGGATGTATCTGTAAAAAGTATTCCAGGAGGCTTATTCCAAATATAGTAAAAGGAATCTTCGTATAGTACCTGCCCAAAGTCTTTTCCTTCCGGGGCAAGATCCACCTGAATCTCATCATAGGCAGAAAGGCGCCTAGAAGAAAAGCGCTCGACTTTTCCATTGACTCGAACGCGGTTAGCCTCCATAAGACGTTTCCATTTTTTTCTAGAAAAGTCTTTTGAAAAATACTTTTCTAGAAAAACAGGAATCCGCACTTGATCTTCATGCAGGGGAACTTTTCTTTCCATAAGATCGGATAGCTTTGATCGTATCTGCATCTAAATGCTCGAGAAAAGAAAGAAGCGCCCTTACAGGCTCTCCTGTAGCGTTTTTTGGATGACAGCCCGATGCTCTTTCTCGAAAAGCGCATCCTGCAATATCTATATGCGCCCAAGGGATGCCGCCTGTAAACTCTCGAAGAAAAAGAGCTGCAGTAATCGAGCCTGCCTCTCTTGACCCTGAGTTTTTGATATCGGCAAAATCAGAGCGAAGAAGCTCTAAATACGGCGGATGAACAGGCATCGGCCAAAACTTTTCTCCTACCTTGTAAGAGGCTTTCCTTAAACACTCTTGTAAAGGCTCGTTATCAGAAAAAAGACCTGAAAACTCTTCACCTAAAGCAACAACAATTGCCCCGGTAAGTGTCGCTAAATCGATCATCATCGAAGGACGGTATTGTTTTGCCGTATAGGCTAAAGCGTCGGCTAAAATCAAGCGGCCTTCTGCATCGGTATTATCGATTTCTACCGTTTTTCCTGAGTATCCCGTGTAGATATCGCCTACCTTGTAGCTTTTACCATCGATGGCATTTTCTGTTGTTGGGACTACCGCGATAATATTTTTTTTGATCTGCAACCGAGAGGCTGCCTCCATTAATCCTAAAACAGCAGCAGCTCCGCCCATATCAGCTTTCATGCCCTGCATAGATCCTGTGGGCTTTAAACTAAGCCCCCCTGTATCGTATGTAACGCCTTTACCAATAAAAGCAACGGAATCTTGGGAAGTGGGATCTCCTTTGTAGGACAACACGATCAATTTAGGATCTATATGTGACCCTCGGCTCACCGCCAGCAAAAGCCCCATACGTTCCCGAAGAAGATCTGCTTTTGCAAGAACAGTAGCTGTGACATTTTGCCGTTTTTTTGCCATTTCTACTGCAGCAAGAGCTAGAGTTTCAGGGTTGACTTCATCGGCATTGGTATTGACAAGATCTCGTGTGAAATGGACAGATTCCGCTATATCGACCCATTTTCCAAGGCCTTTTGGAGCATTTTTTGTTAAAAGCACAAAAGTAGAGATCTGACTTGCCGCCTCTTTTTTTGTGTCTTCTGTCTTATACTTAGTAAAGCCATAGTTTCCTAAAAGAAGACCTTCAAAACAAGAAGTGATGATCTCCTCTTCTTTACATCCTAAAATATGCGGAAAAAGCACATTCACTTTATGAATAGCATACTTAGCGCAAAACTGGAGCGCTTTTGCATAAGCAGCTGTTAACTCTTGTACTGTCGGCTGTTTACCTAAGCCAATCAAACAAAACCGCTTTTCTACAGCATTTTCGGGATAAAAGAGAGATAGCTCCTGTTTTTTACCGGTAAAATCCTTAGAGGATAAAAGAGGCTCTAAAGATTTTTCCCATGAGCCTAGTTCACCTAAAGTCTCTTCTAAAGGTTTTCCTTCTATAAAAGGAATCAGCAGTAAATCTGCTTCTTCTCTTTTCTCTTGGCAAGTATAAAGACTCATTAAAAAGGCACCTCATCATCAAAAGAAGCGTTTTCCATTTTTGGAGCAGCTTCTGCAGGAGCTGCAAAAGATGCAGGCTGTGGAGATGCAGCTTTTTCTTCTCGGTCTGGCCTTCCAAATGGGCTAAACTGCAAATAAGATGCAGTGATGTTCATAGAAGCTTGCGGCTTTCCTTCACGGTCGTTATAGATTTCTGGCGGCTCAAAATTTCCCCCTACAATGAGCGGGCTGCCTAATTTAAGATGGGGAATCATGAAATCAAACTGCTCTCACCAAATGGTAATACGCCACCAAATTGTGTGATCTTTGGATGCTTTTCTAGATTTTGCAGCTACGCGAAGTACGGTAACTTTTTTACCAGAAGATGTATAGCGCACTTCGGGATCTGCGCCTAAATGCCCTGCTACTTGAATAAAATTCATAGATGTCCCTCCTGTATAGGTACCTGATTATGTGAAAGAAGATAGATTAGATGCAAGATCAAAGCTCCTTTTTTTTCAAAGAGCGCTTGGAAGAAAAATAGAAAAAAAGCCCTAAAAAAATGAAGGGTATGCTCAGCATCTGTCCCATGGTCAACGCACCTCCACTGAGAATTGCGCTCTGCCGTTCTTTAAAAAATTCAATAAAAAATCGGAAGATAAAAACAGCGGTAAAAAAAATGCCCACAAGCTTGCCTTGCCGCCACACAAGTTTGGTTTTTTGCACTAAATAAAGAAGGCAAGCAAATAGAAAAAAATAACCAAAAGATTCATAAAGCTGCACAGGATGCCTTGGAATAAAAGGAGAAGAGCCGTCCATAGGATGGCCAAAAGCCACAGCCCAAGGAAGATTCGTGGGCGTACCTAAAATTTCCTGGTTAAAAAAATTGCCCATCCGAATCCAACCACCGATAAAAGCAGCGGGAGCTGCCATAAGATCGAGAACTGTTAAAAAAGAAAGGCGCGCAAGAATTTTTTGCCTTTTCATAAAGTACCACGTGCCGATCATGATCGCTAAAGCAGCTCCATGGCTAGCAAGTCCCCCCTTCCAAGTGCAGAAAATGATGAGAGGGTTCTGGAGGTAGTAAGCAGGTCTTTCATAAAATATGAGATGAAATAATCGAGAACCTATAATAGTGGATGCGATCAGTACCACAAGAAAGGCGTCGGTAAACTGCCTCGCTTGATCGATCAGCTTATAAATCCATCCAGGAAAAAGCGATTCCACTACCAAACGGAGCGCAGTTTTTTTCGGAAATTCCACATTAGTGTAACGAAAAGAAGATTGTTTACGACCTTGTAACAAAGCGACATCCTGCCAATTTTTCTCCATCTGCATAAAGCGGTTAATCGCGCGTTTTGCCGTTTGTTTAGAGGAAATCTTTTCCCCTTGAGCGATCAAATAAAAAATCGCTTTTTTGGTTTTGCTGACTTCTCCCTGTCCATCTAAACAAGGATTTTCTTGTAAAACCTCGTGCGCTTCTACTTCTGGAAAATTACTCAAGTACCGCGTTAAACTAGAGAGAAATAGGTAGTAGCCTACGTAAAAACTACAGGCAAAAAAAACGCCGTACCACACGATGGGAATATCGAGGTAGGGAATACGAAAAATTTCTTTACTAGGGTCCCAAAAGAACATATTAATCCATAAACGAATTGAGCATACCATATGACCATAAAAGTCGCTATCTTAAGCGGTGGTAAAAGTAAAAAAGAAGCATTAGAAAAGCATATTGAAATCTATAAAACAAGAATGAAAAAAAGACTTTTTCTTGAAGAAAAAAAGCTTGTAGTCTCGCAGATTATATCGAGAAAAAAAGAAGGTAAAAGCGGGATATATATCGCGCTTGATCCTACTGGACAGGAGCTGACAAGTGAAGCATTTGCAGAAAAACTGATTCAATGGACTACTTACAAACAGATCTACTTTATGATCGGAGAAGCAGAAGGGCTGTCTAAAGAAGCGCTGATGCAAGCAGATTTTAGACTAAGCCTTTCAAAAATGGTATTTCCCCACCAAATTGCAAGGCTATTATTAGTAGAACAATTGTACAGGGCGTATTCTTTGCAGGAAGGAAAAAAATACCACAAGTAAATTACGTCAAGCTTTTACGATGAAGCATAGTCAAACGGAAAAAACTCACCGCTCCATGAATCAGGGCAGATCCAATCGCCACATCAATACTGCCCCGGTAAAACGGATGGATTGAGGCGTATGTCATCAATCGATTCAAAATGAGCATCAAAAGTAAAATGAACACCGTCTTGGTATCTAAAAAAGAGGGTTTTGGCGTGTTCGTTACCCGATCAATTGTTCTTTTAACGGTTTACGCTAACGCAATCCTTCCTTTCACAATTCCGATTATAAGAGCACACCCGAGGGCGGCTACGACCGATTTTTGGTTGGAAAATAATGCAGACGCCTCTAGAAGCCCCGCTTGCAAGGCAAGATCTTCTCCTAAAAGGCGTATTCCCTTAGAAATTAAAGAAATTCCTCCAAAAAGCCAAAAAGCGCCCGAAAGAAGTAAAATAGTTTTCTGTCTCATAACTCTAGTGTATGCGAAGTGGTAGAATCGCGCAATACCTTGCTTTTATGCTCCTTGTAGCTGATACTATTTTTCACGAAAAGAGGTAGATATGCAGGGAATCGGTGTAGATATTGTAGAAATCGCTAGAATAGAGGGTATTCTTTCATCTAAAGGTAGCGCGTTTACAAAACGGATCTTTACCCTGGAAGAAATCAAGTACTGTTTGCAATCAGAAAAATTAGCCCCTTCGAGATTTGCAGCGCGATTTGCCGGAAAAGAAGCGGTAGCAAAAGCTCTTGGAGTAGGGATCGGAAAAAAGCTAGGATGGCAAGACATCACCATTTCCATGAATCCTCAAGGTAAACCCGAGGTAAAGCTTTCAGAAAAAGCAGGTAAAGCATTTGGCAGCCCGAAAATTTTGATTAGCCTAAGCCATGAAAAATCGTACGCAGTTGCTACTGCTATCGCCTTTTAAAAAGAAAAAGGGAGTAAATAAGAAGCGGTGAAGAAATTGACATTTTTGGGGTAGGCCCCTGCTAAAAGCCTTCTTGTGTATTCAAAGCGCACAGTGCCCATAACTCCAATTTTGTAACCGTAACGGACGCCTAAATCAAGAAATTTATACCGAATTTTTCCATAGCCAAAAAAATGGTTTGGATCGACCACCATTTTTTTTCCGTAACCATGCCCGCCTTCTAAAAAAAGCGCCCATTTATGCAGATCGTAATGATTTCCTTCTACAGAACCGACCCCTCGAAACCAAGGAGATCCGCTTGTAGAAAATCCTACAAGACCAAAGCCCCATAAGCGGTACCTGGAAAATCGGCCATGGTCTAATTCTTTACCAAAAGATGTATGAAGGGTAAACTCCCCTGTGCCGTGATAAAGACAGCTGATATCGCGAAGAGATCTGCGGGAAGTAAGACGCATCGATACGCCTGTAGTAAGGCTTAAAAAATCCCCTACAATATCATCTAACCAAAGATACCGCGCTTGTACAGCAGAAGACTGAAAACTAAACGCTTGCCTTGTCGTATCTACAAAAGAAAGCTCGCCATCTATACTCCATTGCGCTGAAGGGGAGGTTTCTATGCCAAAATCGACTAGGTGATCTCTAGACGAGGTATTAGGCTTCGTTTCTTTGTCTACTTGGTTAAATTCACTATAGGTATAAGAACTCAGTAGATGAAATTCATAAACATCACTAAACCAAGGCTGCTTTTCCAAACTGAAAAGCCCTAAAGGAAAACTCAAAGAAAAAAGTAGAAAAGAAAACCGTTTCATACACCACTTTCTGAAAGAAATCGTTCGGCGTCTAGTGCAGCCATGCAGCCGCTACCTGCTGCAGTTACCGCTTGTCTATACCGATCGTCTTGCACATCTCCTGCTGCAAACACCCCTTCTATAGCCGTTTTACTTGTGCCTTTTTCCACGGAGATGTAGCCTGATTGAGTTAAGGGAATCTGGCCTTGTAAAAAATCCACATTAGGACTATGACCGATGGCAAAAAATACGCCGCCAGCAGGATAAGAAGACTGTTGGTTTGTTTTCAAGTTGTGGACAACAACAGAAGAAACCACAGTATCACCTGCAACAGAGTCTAATACCGAATCCCATAAAATCTCGATTTGCGGATGGTTTTTTGCTCTTTCTGCCATAATTTTTGAAGCTCTTAACTGATCTCTTCGGTGGACGATATATACTTTTGCTGCGTATTTTGTGAGAAAAATCGCCTCTTCCACAGCGCTATCTCCCCCACCAATTACAAATAGAGTCTTCCCCCGAATAATATGAGCCGCCCCGGCACATACAGCGCAAGAAGAATCCCCTTTTTGCCACATTTCTCCTTCTCTTGTTCCTGGAATATCTAGACGTTTGGCGTTGGCGCCTGTGGCAATAATCAGCGCCTTTGTTTCCATGGTTGTATCTGCCGTTGTCACAGTAAAAGGCGCTTTTTTCAGGTTCACAGAAAGAACGTCTTCAGCTCGAATATCTGTCCCAAATCTTTTAGCTTGCTGTTTGAACGCCATCATCATTTCTGGACCTAAAATCCCTTCGGGAAAACCTGGGTAGTTTTCCACATCTGTGGTGGTCATCAGCTGACCTCCCTCTAAGCCCGCTTTAAACCCGGTGTAAAGAATCGGTTTTAAGTTTGCTCTTGCTGCGTAGATAGCTGCTGTGTAACCTGCAGGTCCCGATCCAATGATGATAAGTTGTTGTTTTTCCATTCTTTATGTTTCCTGATCTATAAAATTTCGTATTCTAGCTGATATAGAGCAAAAATTCTACTAGAAAGGTGCAAGAAAATCACGTAAAATACTTTTGTATGTAATGAACTATCAGCATAAAATAGCTAAGTAAAATGGACGATAACAGATAAAAACAGCCTATCAGCACTAGCTACACGTAAAGCGTGGAACAAGGGGACTCAAGAAGCGTGTTAAGAAAAATTTTTGGTATCTACCCAGGCGAGGTGAAAAACACCTTGCGATTTGCCCGCTTCGCCATCTTTTGGGCTTTTTCCACTTCATGTTTTGAAACATTAGCCGACGGCCTATTTTTAAGTTATGTAGGCGCAAAAGGTCTGCCTTTAGCTTATTTTATTGGCGCGCTTGCTTTAATCGGCTCTTCCTCGATGATCCTTTATTCTCTTCGGATCAAAAGTCCTTATCGAGTTCTTTGCTCTAGCTTGGTGCTTTTTTTAGTTACATCCTCAGCGATTTTACTGATCCTTTCTGCGATTTCTTTACATAGCCTTCCTCCCATTTTTTGGTATGGAATCAAGATTTATTCTCGGATCTTTTTTTCTGTATTTTTAGCCTTAGCCTGGACTTTCATTGATCAGTATCACGACCTACAAGATGCAAAAAGAGTCTACTCGTTGTATAGCGCAGCGTATTTTTCTGGGTTAGTTCTTTCTGGATTTTGCATCCATCTATTTTTAGAAATTGTAGGCACAAGGCTGTTTTTTGCTCTTTCTGCACTTTGCGTTTTGCTATCTTTAAGAGAAGCGAGAACAATTGCCTATAAAATTCCCGCTGTACATGACGATAGCGTAGAAGGCGTATTTTCAGGAGATCGGCATTCTTTTTCTTCGACTTTTCTCGGCCTCATCCAATCTCCTTACACCATCGCTCTTTTGGCGCTAAGTCTCATTCAAGAGTTTACACTGACTACAACAGAGTTTAATTACATGGAAACATTTGCCTCTGCATTCCAACAAGGAGAGCTACAAAAAACATGTAACGCTAACACCGTATCAGAATTTTTAGGCAAATGTAGAGCCTTAATTTCCATCGCGAATGTACTCATTGGAGGCTTTTTATACCGACCTTTTGTAAAACGGCTTGGACTCACTAACCTTATTCTTTTTCCCCCTTTCTTTTTTTTCCTGATCTATACAGGATGGGTTTTTGACGACTCGATTACCATTGCTATCTTAGGGTTGATTGCGGTAGATGGCGTTGCTTTTACTATCGAGGACAACAGCTTTAATCTACTGACCAAAGCCGTTCCATCTAAGATCAAGTCTAAAGTGCGGATTGTCAATGACTCGTTTTTTGAGCCCATTGGTATGATGGTTTCAGCAGCTTGTCTATTTTTTTTGCAGTCCAGTCAAAGTAAACAGCTTGGACTCGTTTTATCTATCGGGCTGATTAGCATTACATTTTTACTGCGCAGCCTGTATAAAAAAGCGCTTTTTCTCAATCTAAAGGAGCAAATTTTACGTTTTGAAAAAACGGTAAAAGATTGGATTTGCTCCTGGAATAAAAAAGAGCGAAAACTTGCTAAAGAAGTGCTATCCAAGCGCCTTTCCTCTACACAAGAATCGGAAAAAATTCTAGCGATCAAAGCCATACTGCGCTTAGAAGAGCCCGCTTTAATCCGAAAGATTGCCTCTGCGCTTTTGTCCCTTTCAAATCATGGGAAATCTGAGGCGCTTGATCTATTAGAAAAAGTGGGCTTCTCTGAAGATCCTACTATCTCTCATGTAGTGCAAACATGGGCAGATCCAAACTCATCTTTAGAATTTCAACAAAAAGCGTATTTCTACCTAGCTAAAAGAAATCTTTTGCCTCCAAAAAACTTGCTGCACCACCTAGATGAAAGCCACAGCCTTTGGATTCGAGCATCAGCTATCATTACCCTGCAGAAATACCCCTCGTCTTCTACGTTGGATGAGCTAGCTCTGCACAAAACAATTGCTGAAAGAGAAACCGCTTTAATGCTGAACGATGAGGATGAAAAAGAAGTGCTGATGGGGCTTTTGATCTTACAAGAAATCCCTACAATCCAATCCGCTGAAAAAGCGCTATCTTTATCCACCCATCCATCTCTTCAAATTAGAAGAGCTGCTGCAAAAGCGCTAGCATCTATCGCAAATGATACGATGTATGGGCTATCCCATCCCATTTTATCTTTATTACAAGAAACCCCCGATAGCATAGCGCGCCTACAGTACTTAAAGGCGCTAGGTCATATAGCAGATTCTTCTACTGTAAAAAAACTTCTTTTAACGACAACGCATTTTCGCCCTTTAGAAAAACGGGAAACAGAAAAAATCCTTGCCGCCA
Organism: uncultured Chlamydiae bacterium; assembly: GCA_937899275.1. GTDB lineage: Bacteria > Chlamydiota > Chlamydiia > Chlamydiales > SM23-39 > CALBPE01. Next base: position 15,429 of record CALBPE010000037.1, on the reverse strand, counting down.
TGGGCCTGAAAAATATTCCGATTATTTTATCAGTACTCAAAGATACTAAAGCGCACGACAAACCTAGAATCCTTGCGAGTAAGGTTCTAGCTCGTTTGTCGATAGCGCAGCTACAAGCAAGCCTACAAGATATTTTAGAGGTAGAAAAAGAGCGGGCTTATTTCTATTTTTACTACGGCCACACAGTGCAGGCAAGTTACCCAGAATACGATCTATCAGATCTTACCCAAACGTTACTGACAAGTTTTCAGTCTGCTGTCGACTTCATCATCCACGTACTGGGAGCTGTAGGACAAGTTGAAGACCCTGAGCTTCTTGTCATCTCTTTACACAGCAAAAATGCAAAAGTACATAGCAGCGCCATTGAAGCTTTAGAAACCAGCTGCGATCCGTATACATTTTCCTGGATTTTACCCCTAATTGAAGATCTACCTTTTGAAGAAAAAATCGCTGCTTATAAAAAATACACAGCAAAAGATCATCAGCTCACTTTGGAAGAAATTTTGCAAAAACTGCAAAGCTCCCCTTCCACATTTGATCGGATTGTAGCAACAAAATTAAAAGCGCATTTACGCACACCTCTCTGGGCGCAAGAGGTAAAAAAGCAGCTAAAAACCTGCGAAGAGCCCTTCCACCATTTTGCTTATGAGTTACTAGAACATGAAACAACTTAGCCTAATAGAAAAAGCGTTTTTTCTAAAAAATATTTCGATCTTTCAGGAACTAGATCTCGATTTTTTACTCGCGATCTCTGATAAAGTCCACCAAGACATCTATGATCAAGAAGAAGTGGTCTTTGCCGAAGGGCAGATAGGTCATACCATGTACCTAATTGCCCAAGGGGAAGTAGCTCTTTACAAAGAAAAAAAACAGATTAGGCAAATCGAAAAACAAGGATTTTTTGGCGACGCTTCTCTTTTCAATGAAAAAGCTAGAAAACACACCGCAGTTTGCACTAAAGACTCCCTTCTTTTATTGATCTCTAGATCGGAACTTATGAGCATCATTTCTGAGTGCCCCAACGTAGCTATTTCTCTTTTGCAGCACTACACCGAGAGCTTATAATTTTATGAAAATCCGCACAAAACTGCTTTTTTTTCTTCTGCCTATGCTTTGCATTAGCAACATATCGATTGCGGCATTTATGTACCAGAAAAGGAGCTCATCTCTAAAAGAGCATTTTCATGCGCAATTTCTAGCATCTTTAAAGGAAGACACAACAAAACCTACCTTCACCTGTGAACATTTCACTATCGAAAAACAATCTTTAGCGACAAAACCCTTAGATGCATTTTTCTTCTACGATAAAGATACTATGACCACACAAGTTTGCAAAGGACCTGGAACCTTTATCGAATACACAGTAAAAGCAGAAAAAATAGTCTCCAAGCTGCAACAAGGCTTATTATCCACAGTCTTTCTAACCTTAATCAGCCTTTTTGGAGTGACAACTGCCCTTATGCTTACAGCAAGGTACATCGTAGAACCTGTCCAGCAATTGCAAAATGCAGCTTTGCTCATCGCTTCTGGTGAGTATGGGCAAACGGTATCTGTCCAAGGACCAAAAGAATTTTCCGATCTGTCTACTACCTTAAACACGATGAGTGAGTGTTTGCAAGATACCATGCATAGATTAAAAGAGTCTTCCTGCATACAAGATCACTACAGCGAGACTACTTGCGCTACCCAATTGCAAAAATTTATGTTAGATATCCGCGCAGAAAGCTCCAAAAGTGATGCGATCTCGATGAAAACCCTATCGCTTTTGTCTAATGAACCCAAGGGACTTCTTCTCGACTTATTACCTAAAAAAAACCAACTAGATATTGAGCTGGTTGAAGCAGAGGAAAAAGGTCTTGAAGGGATGTACAATTTACTGCGCAACTATAAAATGGAACGGAATCGATTTGCATTTTTCAAAGGATCGTTGCAAAACACAGGGCATTTCTCCTCTGAGTGCTCTGGATTTCCCCCACCTTTTTTCTGGTCTTTTGCAAATCGAACTTGTGAAAAAATGACCACTAAGGCGATTCAGTTACATCCAGGAGACTAAGTATTTGTAGTCAATCAAGCGCTGATTGAGCTTTATCAATCAGAAAGCGCCCTCAAAAAACATATAGAAAAAGTAGGAAAAATCTTTTCCAATGAGGGCCTGCATGTCCTTGCAAATATGCTGAAAAAAGAAATCGGATTCTTTGCAAAAAAACGAGATTTTCCGAAAGATCTTTTCTGCATTTTGTTCCAAGTGTTGTAATGCACCTTCTCTACAGGTGACAAGAAATTTTTATAAAAACGTTTTAGAAAAAACCACCAGAACTCTATAATCGCGCGATAATTTCTAACACAAACATCAGGAGGAGTTATGGAATACACCGATGCCATCGATAGAAATTGGGAAAACCCCGCAGAAAACACATCTTATGAAATAGCCATTGAGCAGATAGAATGCGCAGGCAAAACCCCTATGACCAATGGGAAAATCATTCCTTTAGATATCGATCATAGAAGGTATGCAAAAGAAATCGTCAAGATATTTCATGATGGATTTCAGTGGCAAGATTTAGGTAGTATGATCGTTCAATGCTATTCATTTATGAAAGAGTTTCCTCATCTTTCTTTCGATATGCGGGTGCAATCTGTGATCAAAATCATGGAATATGTGATTGATTTTACCGATACGCCCTATCTTCCAGACGGATTGACCGATCCGATATTAAAAAAGATGATTACTCCTTTTGTTACCTTAATTGCGCCTGATAATTTACAGCATTTACAGCCGCCAAAAAAAATTCATGGATCGCCTTCAGAAGAAGATATTCAAAGCTATGAAGAGCAAATCCTGCAGCCCTTTAAAGACGGGTTTCATTGGAGGGATTTAGCATCTGTTGTGTATTATTCAGTCGGATTTGCTGCGCAGTTCGCTGATTTAAGCTTGGATAATCAGTGCAATTTATGCTATGCAATTGTTGATCATATCATTGAAAAAACGGATACGCCTTACGTGTTGGATAGTTTCTCTGATCCTATCTTTAAAAAGTTTTATCGACCCATTGTCAGAAAGTTACTGCAAACAATAGATCAGTAAAACCGGCGAAAGCAGCCCTTGAAATTTGCTATAGCCAGTGAAAATCACTGGCTATATTTTTACGCATTTGTGCCTTTTTTCTTTTTCATATATTCGATAACATCGCCTACAGTTTTTAGCTTTTCTGCATCTTCTTCTGGAATATCAAAACCGAATTTCTGTTCAAAAGTCATAATTAGCTCGGTAGAATCTAAAGAGTCGGCGTTTAAGTCTTCTACAAATGATTTTTCTGGAGTGACATCTTCTGCATTTACCCCTAACTGCTCGACAATGATTTCCACAATTTCTTTTTCTATAGACATATTTTTTCCTTTGTATTTGTATTGAATAGTTGTTTGTTACATTACCATTCCGCCATCTACATGGATGGTCTGACCTGTAACGTAGCTAGCTAAATTTGATGCAAGAAATAGCGCTACCTTAGCCACATCTAACGGATCTCCTAGCTGATTCATAGGAATATTTTTGATGATCGCTTCTCTCGTATTTTCTGGCAAATCTTTCGTCATATCCGTTTGGATAAATCCAGGAGCAATGGCATTGACTCGGATGCTTTTTTTTGCGACTTCTTTTGCCAAAGATTTTGTAAAACCGATGATACCTGCTTTCGAAGCAGCGTAGTTGGTTTGCCCAGCATTGCCCATCACACCAATCACCGACGAGATGTTGATGATCACACCTTTTTTCGCTTTTAACATGGGGCGAATAGCGCATTTACACGTGGCAAAAACCGATTTGAGATTGGTATTCATGACAGCATCAAACTCTTCTTCTCGCATTCTTAAAAGTAGGTTATCTCGGGTAATGCCGGCGTTATTCACTAAAATATCTACTGGCGCTGTCATTTTTTCAAAGGCTTCTTCTACAGAAGATACCGAAGATACGTCACATAAAAAATAGACGATTTTTTGAGAGGAAAGGGGTTTTTCTTTTTCTAATAAGGCCGTTAATTTTTCGGCTCTTTCTTGATTTCTTCCTATGAGAGTAACGCTTGCTCCATGCTGCACAAAAAGCCGGGCAATTTCCCAGCCAATACCAGCAGTGGCTCCCGTAATCAACGCATGCGCATCTTGTAGTAATAAATTATCCATCTAAGTTTCCTAACGTGTTTTTTATAGATAAGAAATCTTCCTCTTTTTCGACGGAAAATACCTGCTTTGCGCCCATTTTACGCGCAATTTTACTCAAGGTTTTACCTGGGCCAAGCTCGATGCATACGTCTACTTCTTCGATGATATCTTCCATTGTCTTACACCATAAAACAGGCTTTGTGATTTGTTGGGTAAGAAGAGACTTCATCTGATCAACTTCCGCTACAGAAGAGCCTAAGACGTTCATATAAAAAGCAGCATTAGGTGGAGAAATAGAGGCTTTTTTTACCTGAGGAGAAAATGCTTTTTGCGCAGGCTCCATAAAAGGTGAATGAAACGCTCCTTGCACTTCTAAGGGAACAACCTTTTTTGCACCTTTTTCTAGCAAAAGAGGCGTTAGCTGGCTGAGCGATTTTTTCGATCCAGAAACAACCGATTGCAAAGGCATATTATGATTTGCAAGCCAGGCGTCATCTAAAGGAGCGATCACCTCTTCAATTTCCTCTTTAGTTAGTCCAAGTACAGCGCTCATGGTCCCTTCTTTTTCTCTACACGCTTCATCCATATGCATTGCGCGTAATCGGACAAGCGCAAAGGCATCTTCAAATGAGATAGAACCTGCAGCGTAAAGGGCGCTATACTCCCCTAAACTAAGACCTGCTACTGCAAAAACGGGAAGAGCGCATGTTTTTTTAAATGCGTCATATAAAGAAGCGCTTAATAAAAAAATCGCCATCTGGCTGTGCTTCGTTTTTGTAAGCCAGTTTTCTTCTCCAGAAAACACCTGCTGAGAAAACGCTTCATCTAGCACATGATCGGCATAGTGAAACTTCGACTTGTCGGATAAACCGCTTCCCATGCCGATATACTGGCTACCTTGTCCAGGAAAAAGTAGAGCTAGTTTCATGCAACGTCTCCTTTATAAGTAAGTACAGAAGATCCCCAAGTAAACCCTGCTCCAAATGCCGTTAAAAGTAGCTTGTCTTCTGGATGGATCGCTTTTTCTTGGAGAAGCTCATCTAAAGCGATACCTAAAGAAGAACAGGACGTATTTCCATACTTATGAACCGTCTTATAAATATGGTCTTGCGTAAGATGTGTAAAGCGCTTTGCCATAGCGTTGATGATGCGCATATTTGCTTGATGAGGAATCAGCCAGCTGATATCACTTTCCTGAATACCCGCCTTTTGAATACATTCTTGACAAGAGGCTTCCATACGTAAAACCGCATGCTTAAACACATCTTTTCCCTGCATTTGAATATAATGTAAATTTTCTTCTACCGTTTTTGCTGATGTAGGATTCTTACACCCCCCACCTGGCAGGATTAAAAGATCTGACTGGGAGCCATCAGAACCTAAACAGACGCTATCGATCGATAAATGGGTTTTTTCTGCAGAAACGATACAAGCGGCGCTACCATCTCCAAATAAAACGCATGTAGAGCGGTCTTGGTAATTCACAATAGAAGAAAGCTTTTCAGAGGCAACGACAAGCACGCAAGAATACTGAGCAGATTCTATAAAAGCTTTTGCTAAAGAAAGCGCATACACATAACCGCTACAAGCGGCCTGGATATCAAAAGCTGCGATATTACCTGCGCCAATCAGATCTTGGATTAAGCAAGCGGTACTGGGAAATAGATAATCAGGAGTAAGGGTGCCAACGATAATGCAGTCGATATCTTGGGCCGTTTTGCCCGCTTTTTTCAGTGCAATATCTGCTGCTTTTGCTCCCATAGTTGAGCTAAATTCTTCTGCACCTGCGATACGCCTTTCTTGAATACCTGTTCTTGTTTGGATCCATTCATCTGAAGTATCGACCATCTGTTCTAACTGCTGGTTAGTCAGTATAGTTTCTGGCACGTAAGAGCTAGTGGCAATAATATGTGCTTTTTTCATAAGAACAAGATATCCTAATATCGTTAGGGAACGTGCGTTTTGCAAAGACTTCATCTTAGTGCAAAAAGCGTTAAAAATAAAGTAGTTTCACAAATGCTCAGGAGAACTCCATGCTCAAATATCCTCAACCTATAGAAGAGCTGATCCGATACCTGCGAAAATTTCCTTCAGTAGGTAGAAAAACAGCAGAGCGTTTCGCCTTTCATCTTATTGGATGGGCAAAAGAAGATGCGCAAAATATTGCCCGTTGTATTGAAAAGCTTCCCCAATCGCTGCAACTGTGCAAGGACTGCGCTGCTTTGATTGAAACAACCTGCCCTTTTTGTACCGATAAAACAAGAGACCGCAGCCAACTTTGCATTGTAGCTTCTCCTCGAGATATTTTTTTGATTGAGGAAAGTAGGTCCTTCAAAGGCCTGTATCATACAGTAGATAAACTCCTTTCCCCTATCGACGGGATTGATCCGTCCTATTTACGGTTAGAGGCTTTAGAAAGACGGCTTAGGCAAAAGGAAGTAAAAGAAGTGATTTTTGCTTTAGACACAACGATAGAAGGTGATGCAACAGCGCTTTATTTAAAAGACTTTGTAGAACGATTTTCGATAACCACTTCTAGACTTGCTTTTGGCATTCCACTCGGATCTAGCCTAGAGTACACCGATGAAGGCACCTTAGCAAGAGCGCTATCGTCTAGACAGCCTTTATGAATACTCAGAAAACTCCGCTGCAGCGCCTTGCATTAATTTGCTCACTTTTCCTATAATCGAAATGATCCAAGTAGGTAAAATAGGCCTTTCATTGAGTGTCTTTTATTCTACTCATCATCGCATTGTAGCCTGGACTATCTCATGACTAAAAAATTCTTTTCCCTAACCTCTCTTTTTTTGATGCTTTCTTTTTCTTGCATCTATGCGGTAGAAACCTATGAAGACCAAGTGATAGAATCGATTAGTATCGATATCAAAAGGCCTGATCCTGAAGTGCTCTACGATAAAAAATCGATCAAAAAGACCTTGAGAACGCAGGAAAAAAGCGCGTTTTCTCAAACGGCATTTGATCAGGATCTTAAAAAACTGGCAAATGAGTATGATAGGATCGATCCGAAAATCACCCTAATTGGAAAAAAGTTATATATTGTTCTTGCTATCTGGCCTAAGCCTGTGATCGATCATATAGAATGGCACGGAAATGCAGCGTATTCCTCAAAAACTTTGCAGGGAAAATTAGACGTATCTTCTGGTAGTTTTTTCGATCGTCAAGAATTCAACAAAAAATTCACTTCCCTCAGAGAATTTTATATAAAAAAAGGCTATTTTGCATCTGAGCTATCCTACAAAATTTTCCCGATAAAAAACACGAATCGCATTTCTATTGAAGTCTATGTAAAAGAGGGAAAAACAGGCGTAATCAACGAAGTGGAGTTCACCGGCTTTACCAGCACAGAAATCAGCGACATCACCTCATTAATCTATACCCAAAGATACAATTTTTTTCTTAGCTGGTTTACCGGCACAGGAACTCTTAGAGAAGAAGCATTAGAACAAGATAAAATGATGATCTTGCAGTATTTGCACAATAAAGGTTATGCAGATGCTCGTGTAGATATAGGCATACAAGATGCGCCTCACTCCGATAGAATCAACGTGCAAATAAGCGCCCACAGAGGCCCTTTATACCGCTTCGGAGCCATCGATTTTGCAGGCAATACCACCATCCCTGATGAAACGCTAGAAAAAGAATTTAAAGTGCATGTAAAAGATGTCTACTCACCTGAAAAGCTCCGAGAAACTGCCCAAGCTATTCGGGATGCTTACGGAAAAAAAGGTTATATTGAAGCAGAAGTAGACTATGAAATCTCTTTAGAAGAAAAAGAGCCGCTATTTCACGTGCATTTTTACATCAACGAGGGATCTTTATTCCGCATTGGTTTAATCCGGATCCTGGGAAATTCCAGGACAAAACCCAATGTTCTTTTACGAGAGTCTCTTCTTGTACCAGGAGATACTTTTGACTGTAGAAGACTGCGCGCTACACAAGAAAAACTGCAAAATATCGGCTACTTTAAAAATGTGAATGTATATGCAGTAGCAAGTTCAGATAACGATCTAGGAGAAAATTATCGCGACGTATATATCGAAGTAGAAGAAATGCCAACGGGGAATATGAGCGTTTTTTCTGGTTTCAGCTCTATGGATAACGTGTTCGGAGGCTTAGAGCTTACCGAAAGAAACTTCAATATCAGCGGCATTACCCAATTATTTTCTGCTGGTCCAAAAGCCCTTCGAGGCGGCGGAGAATACTTCCATGCTAGGATTAGCTTTGGTGCAAAGCAGACCAACTACCTTATTTCTTGGATGAATCCTTACGTAAACGATTCTTTATGGCGTCTTGGAATAGAACTTGTGCGTACTACAAGCAACCTGACATCCGATACATACGACACAAACACGGCAGGTTTTTCTGTATTTGCATCGTATCCATTAACCAGAAACTGGACTTATGGAACAAAATACCGGTTTCGTTACACTGATACCGATGTAAACAAAGATAAGCAAGAGCTGACTAGCACAATTGACCGCTCTGGTATTTTATCTGCAATCAATCAGTCGATTTCCTACAATTCAACAGATAGAGCCTACAAGCCAAGAAAAGGCATACGCTCCGCAGGAGATATAGAAATTGCAGGTCTCGGTGGAGATTTTCAATTTGCCAAATCAAACTCCATCAACACAATCTACCTACCTCTTTGGTCTAAAGGCACGGTAAAAATGCGAGGAGACTTCCGATTTATTCTTCCATTTGGCAATACTGCTAACAAGGTTCCCGTTAGTGAAAAATTCTTTTTAGGCGGTGAAACAACTGTTCGTGGATACGAGCCTTACCGGATCAGCCCTATTGTAGATAATCAACCTATCGGAGGAATTTCTTCCGTTCTTCTCTCTTTTGAGTATAATCAAGAAATCTTTCGACTATTAGATCTCTTTGCGTTTGTTGACGCAGGATCTTCGACCGAAAAAAAACTCAAGATCAACAGCACTCTGCGTACAAGTGTCGGCGTAGGTGCGCGATTAGAACTGATGAATAGAACGCCTATTGTTTTAGGGTATGGATACCCCATTAACCCGGAAAAAAAAGAAGATGTAAGTAACTTTTTCTTTTCCATGGCAGGACAATTTTAACCTAGGAGAAACCTATGAATTTGCGTAAACCTTTTATGACCATGCTGGGCTCCTTTGCTCTAGTGAGCACAGCTTTTGCAACGGAACCTCAAAATATAGAACCTAAAGAACAAGGATCGCTCGCAGTAGTCAATTTTGCAACCTGCTTGCAAGGATCCAAATATGGCAAACAAGAGCAAACCCACTTCGAAAACGTCCGCCAGCAAATGGTAGAGATGATTGAAAAAACCGACAAAGAACTAAAAGATCTCGCTGGTAAGATAGAAGATACCGACTACATGGAAGGCCTATCAAACGAAGCAAAAGGAGAGCTGGAAACAAAATACCAATCCCTAAATCAAGATCTAGCCCGTTATCAATCACACTACTACCAAATTCTGCAGCAAACGCAAATGCAATCTATGCAGAAAATCAACCAAAAAGTCACTTCGATTGCAGCGAAAATCGCAGAAAAAAAGCAACTGGCCTACGTTCTTAATAAAGAGCTTTGCTTTTATCATAATCCTAAGCTAGATATTACAGATGATGTGGTGAAAGAGCCCGACCAAGAGTTCGAAGTCTAACAGGCAAAAGAGCTCTCTAAAAAAGAATAAGAAGCGCAGCAAAAAGCTAAAGAGCTAGCAAAATCTACTCCAACAAAAGAGTCCATCGAAAGCCAAGCTCTATCTACACAAGAAGATGCTGAGGAAGATGAACTCTTTGAAGATGAGGAATTTGAGGAATAACAGTTTTCTATGAAAAAAACGCGTTATACACTAGCGGAGCTTGCAGAAAAATTTGACTGCAAGCTCCACGGCATTGCCTCTATTTGCGTAACCGATGTCAACTCTCTTGAAGAAGCAAAGGAGGGTGAAATCTCTTTTCTTGCCAATCCTAAATACAAAGACATGATGCGCCGCTCAAAAGCTTCCGCGATCATCAATGATGAAAAAGAGGCACTCTCCAGCGGATTTGAAGGAAAAAATTTTCTTTTAGCTAAAGATCCTTCCGCTACCTTTCAACAACTTATCAAATTACTCTGCATGGAAAAAGCCCCTTCTGGGTTTTCTGGGATTCATCCGACAGCGGTGATCCACCCAAGTGCAAAAGTTGCAAAAAATGCTTCTATCGGACCTTATGCAGTGATCGACAAAGGCGTTAGTATAGGAGAGGGATCGACCATCTCTTCTCATGTATATATAGGCGCTAAAACAACAATCGGATGCGAATGCTACATCCATCCTCACGTCACAATAAGAGAGATGTGTATCTTAAAAAACCGGGTTATTCTCCAACCAGGTGTTGTCATCGGCTCCTGCGGCTTTGGCTATATTGTCAATGAAAAGGGCGCATCAGAAAAATTAGAACAGCTTGGCAATGTCATCTTAGAAGATGATGTAGAAATTGGAGCCAATACCACCATTGACCGGGCCCGTTTTAAAAGCACCAAAATCGGTAGAGGATCAAAAATCGATAACCTCGTACAAATTGCCCACAACGTCCAAGTAGGTGAGCGCAATCTCATCGCTGCCCAAACAGGTATAGCCGGATCTTCTCTGACAGAAGAGCATGTCATGATGGGAGGTCAAGTCGGCATTGTAGGGCATGTAACTATTTCTAAAGGCACCCAAATCGCTACTCGAGGAGGCGTTAACCGCTCATTGGAAACAGGCGTATATAGAGGCTCCCCTGTCTTTCCCATTCAGGAGTATAATAAGCAAAAAGTACATGTAAAACGTTTAGCGAAGTATGTCAAAAGGCTTGAAAAGATAGAAGAGACGCTTGGCATTAAAGAAAACTCCTAAAATACTCTTGATTTTTCTCCTTGATTTTTCTCCTTGATTTTTCTCTTAGTACCATCTATGAGTGAGAAAAAGGATTTCTCTGCATGTTCCATATCTTTTATAAACCACATAAAGAAGGTCTTTTTAAACCAACACCTGATATCAAACCAGGTGTTTGGATCCATGTAACAGATGTTTCTGTCCATGATCTAGATAGGATCATGGAAATCACCGACATCGACTACACCCATCTAAAAGATAGTTTAGATCGCTATGAAGTACCTAGAGTAGAACAAGAAAATCGCAATATCTTGGTGTTTACAAGGCACCCTTGTCCTGAAGAACAAGGTTTATATACAGAAGCTCTGACAATTATCCTAACGCCAGAGTACTTCGTGACCATTTCCCCAAGAAAAAGCGCTTTAATCGACGCAGCTCTCAACCAGCCCTCCCGTATTTCTAGCTCTGAGCGCTCTAAATTATTATTTCATATCCTGTTAAAAATTACCCAGAACTTCAATACTAGCATCAAAATGGTACGCCATAAAGTATTGCAACAGGAAAAAAAAATTGAAAACATTGATAGTGAATCGATTGTCGATCTTACAAAAAACGAAGAAATCCTAAACCAATATCTAACATCCCTTGTCCCCATGAAAAACTTATTAGAAGCGGTATCTAGCGGAAGGTTTGTCCATTTATATGAAAAAGATTTAGATCTTCTGCAAGATCTTACGATCGCAATCAAACAATCGGAAGACCTTTGCGCCGTAAATATCAAAAGCATCCGAAGCTTAAGGGATTCTTATCAGATCATTTTCACAAATGATGTCAACAGAACGATCAAGCGCTTAACGGCTATTACCATTGTATTTACGATACCCACAATTATCTCTTCAATCTATGGGATGAATGTCCGTTTACCTCTAGAAAATAATCCTCTGGCCTTCATAATTTTGATCAATACCATCATCATCACCTCATTTATTTCTGTGATCTTATTCCTGAAGAAAAAATGGCTTTAATCTAGAAAATACGCCTGAATCCCTTGAAAATATGCCTTTGCAACTTCCTTTAGACGACTTGAACAAGAAACGCCTTTTATTTCTGTATCAGTTTTTTGTAGTCTATAGGCTTCTTCTTGGTTGTTTTGTATCAAAGTCTCTCCGTAACAGATCGGCGAGCGGACGAGCCTTGTTAAAAACAAGCTACGTGAATACATCCCTTTTTCCTGTAGCAAACAGGCGTTTTTCACATAAAAAGGTTTGTAGTTCTCATCCATTAAAGGTACCTGCAATACCTCTTCAAAAAAGCGCAATATAGAGCGGGTAAGCTTGCAAGAATTGGCTAGATCATCTGTCACAAGAAGACGTAAAAATGCTTCTCTATGTTCTATAGATTCTAGATCGCGCTCTTGAAATGCCCCTGGAATAAACGCTAGGCTATAGTTCCAATGGGTGAAAAACTTACCGTATTCTTGTTCTTGATGGTCAATATCTACGTTATAGTGAAGAGCAACTGTTATATCGGGAGAAAATGCATTGATTGCTTCTGCTCTTCGCATAAGATCTAAAGGATTATAATGAGCGCGAAATGCAGTAGAAAGAGGCAGATGCTGTAAATCGGGCTGTTTTTCTAACCAAGAAAAAAAGTCTTCATCAAATGCTCCTTCACCCAAAGACTGTCTAGTGATGAACACCTCTGCACCTGCTTTTTCTAAAAGCTCTTTTAAAAAAACCGCTGTAAGATAACTTATATCCCCTTCGCAAAAAAAGATCGCTTGACCATCTAGGGTCTCTTCTCCAGAAATATCTACAAAACGCTCTTCAATTTTTGCGTATTTCCCTCCAAAATGCCCTGGATCTAATGCTATTTTCACACCTTGTAGGCTTTCTCTACGAGGTTTTTTACAGTGAGAGCCGGTAGCTATGTCTCTAAGATAGAGTACATAATCCACTTCTCCTTTTTCCCATTCGCCTAGGTAAAGCGCGCTAGGAGTCAACCGGTAAAAACGACGAATACCGGGATCTTTTTCTAGATATTTAGCAATTTTTTGCGCCAACTCTTGTTCCGTATAGCGGTTTTGATAGATAGCATACTTGGAAAATCGATCTCCAAATACACCGCTAACCACCATGGAACAAAAGAAAAATAGAAAAAAAGTGCGCATAATCCACCTCGATTTTTTACGAAAAGAAGACTAGGCAAAATGGGGATTTATTCCTATCTTTTGATTAAAAAAGATACTTACAATAGAAGAACGGAGGGATTTTCCAAAAATTTTTGCACCGTTTTAATGAACTTTGCCCCGTCCATACCATCGACAACGCGGTGATCTGCAGATAAGCTCAGGCGCATCATATGAGCCGGCCAGATTTTTCCGTTTTTTACAACGGGTCTTTCTTCAATTCCTGAAACCGCTAAAATAGCGCTTTGTGGAGGGTTAATCACCGCCACAAAATCTGACACACCAAACATCCCTAAATTCGATATGGTAAAAGAGCCGCCTTGGTATTCTTCAGGTTGTAGCTTACCTTGTTTGGCTTTTTGAGCTAGCTGCTTCATTTCCAATGAAAGCTGTCCAATAGTTTTGTAATCGGCGTGACGGATAATAGGAGTAATAAGCCCCTCGGGTAAAGTGACAGCAACCGAGATATCTACCGTCTGAAAATAGATGATTTTCTGTTCTACAGAATTGTAGCCGCTATTGACCACTGGATGCTGCTTCAAAGAAAGAGCGGCCGCTCTTACAACAAAGTCATTGACGGTGAGTTTGACATCCATGTCTTTGAGCTCTTTTCTTATCGCTACTAAAGAAGAGACGTTTACATCTTGATGGATATAGAAATGGGGAATAAAAGATTTTGACTCTTGCAATCTTTTGCCGATGACTTTTCGCATGGAAGTAGGGGCAACTTCCTTGTAGCTACCTGGTGTTGTTGTAGGCGCAGCTTTTTTTGCAAAAGAATGCAGCGCATTTTTCTGCGCAAAGCTCAGGTCTTTAGCAACAACTGTTCCACCCGGTCCTGTCCCTTGTACAGAATAAAGATCTAACCCTTCTTCTTGAGCCATTTTTTTTGCTAAGGGAGACGCTTTTACATAAGATGTTTCTTCTTTCCATGTGGGGAATTGGTAACGCTGTAAAGGGGGCTCTGGGGTGAATTGAGGAGCTGGATACGAGGCGCTAGCAGGTGCAGTAGGTTTTTCAGTAGGCAGCTCTTCAGACTGTGCAACAGGCTCAGGCTCTACAGGTGTAGAGACCTTTTGGTCTAACAAAATATTCTCGATACTCTCGTCTAGCGTTTCTGCTATAATAGCGATAGGATCGTTTACTTTGGCGCTCTGATTTTCTTCGACCAAAATTTTGCGGATATACCCTCCATCTAGCGCTTGGTACTCTAAATTGGCTTTATCCGTAGCAACTTCAATTAACACCTGACCCGATTTAACTAAATCTCCTTCTAGCACATGCCATTTGGCAATGGTTCCTTCTTCCATAGTAGGAGATAATTTTGGCATGGTGATCGCAAATGGCATAAACAGTCCTTTATAATCCCTGCTGCACTTTTTCTAATGCCTCAATAATCCGCTCTGGGTTGGGCAAAGTAGCGTATTCTAAAGGTTTAGAATAGGGCATGGGGGTTTCTTTTTGACACACCCGAATTACCCTATGATCAAGGTAGTCAAAACAATGTTCCATAATCTGAAATCCGATTTCTGAAGAGATCCCTGCAAAAAGATGCCCTTCTTCTACAACAACGCAGCGGTGCGTTTTTTTCACCGACTGCGCGATAAGAGCTATATCTAACGGCTTAATTGTGCGAAGGTCAATGACTTCTACATTGACACCTTTTTTTGCCATTTCCTTAGCAGCTACTAGGCAGAGTTTGAGCATTCTGCTGTAGGAAATCAGCGTGATATCTTCTCCCGGGCGGACGATATTGGCCTTGCCTAAAGGAAGGAGGTATTCCTCTTCAGGAATCTCCATAGTGTCGCCATAATCCAGTTCATTTTCCAGAAAAATGACAGGGCAGTTGGCTCGAATCGAAGATTTTAATAATCCCTTTGCATCGTAGGCATTTGAAGGAGAAACCACGATCCATCCAGGTAGTGTGCCGTAGATGGATTCGACGCAGTGAGAATGTTGACAACTTACCTGTGCAGCCGAGCCGTTAGGACCTCGAAAAACAATCGGAACAGAAAAGCGCCCTCCCGACATATAATACTGCTTACATGCAGTAGAAATCAGCTGATCTGCTGCTACAAAAGAAAAATTAAAGCTCATAAATTCAACGATAGGACGAAGACCTGTCATTGCTGCTCCTAAAGCAAGGCCGGCGAATCCATTTTCCGCAATCGGTGTGTCGATGACTCTTTCATCACCCCAGCGCTCTACCATGCCTTTCGTC
>CALBPE010000036.1 GCA_937899275.1 uncultured Chlamydiae bacterium | reverse complement strand
AGGGGTTTGGGCGGGGAGGGGGGGGGGCGGCGAGTGTTGTATGTTTTTGTGGTTTTGCCGCTTGACTATCGTATCTCTGATCATAAAGCCTCTGTTCCTGTCGATACAAAACGGACCTTTTCACAAAAAGAGATGGAAGAGGTAATCAGCTTTGCAAGAGCCGTTTCATACGGCGTATGCACGCCAAAAGTAGAACCTTTTTGAATTGCTTCAATAGCCGCTTTTACAGGAGATGGGTGGGCATGTCCTAAAATCAAAGCGCCAAAACTCATGCAATAATCTATGTAGTGATTGCCTTCGATATCGGTGATGAGATCTCCTTTTCCGTAGCTTGCAATGAACGGATCTTTACCTAGATCTTTCCAGGAGCGTATAGGTGAATTCACCCCCCCTGGAATCACCTTTTTTCCTTCGGCGAAAAGCGACTCATTAGATGTGGCAAGCTGCAGCATAGAAAACCTCTTTTCAATAAAAATTGATTATAGGAAGATCCAAAATAAATGGAAGTACTTCAACGTGAAATGGTTTGTTTGGATCTTGACTCCTACACTTTTTTTTGGATCGGTACAATACAATGTAGTATTTAACGGAGTAGAAGAAAAAATAGTAGAAGTTGCTTTGGAAAAAAGCTCTGAGCTAGTGCTGCTGAAAAACCGCTTTCCTCCATCAGTCCGCGCATTGGAATACCGCGTGCAATCAGATCTTCCTAAATTGTATCAAGTACTGCACGCTTTTGGCTATTATGATGCAGCGATCTATCCAGAAATCGAACAAGATACCCATCCTGTAACTGTCCGCTTACTGATCTACCCAGGGATGCGTTATAAGATCGGGTTATTCAAACTACAGTATCTGCATGACGTGGAAAAACCTGCGCTTCTTATGCAAGATATTGGCCTTAAAAAGGGTGATTTTGTCGATGCAAAAACGGTGCTACTATCCCCTAAAAAGCTCCTTCGGTTTTTAGCCGACAGAAACTACCCACTTGCGCAAGTGCAAAAAGAAAATTATTCCATTGATCGTAAGAAAAAAACCATTCATGGAACTATCGTAGTCGATAGCGGGCCTAAAACCCGTTTTGGCCCTCTACTCATCACAGGGCTAAAAAGCGTGAAAACCGATTATGTGGTGAGAAAAATGCAGTTTCAAGAAGGAGATCTCTATGATGAAAACCTAGTGGAAGCTTCGCAAAAAAGGCTGATTGACACCCAGTTATTTAGCTCTGTCTTATTTACACATGGAGAAGAGCTAGATGAAGAGGGCGAGCTTCCCATCAAACTACAAATAGCAGAATCGAAACACAAAAATATCGGCATAGGGGTATCGTATGCAACAATCGATGGTCCAGGTGCATCGATCGGATGGCAAAACCGCAATATTGCAGGCGAAGGCCATATACTCGCTTTTGATCTTGACGTAGCGAAAACCTACAGCGTAGGAAGCCTTTCTTACAAAGTGCCCGATTTTTTTCATAAAAACCAAAGCTACCTTGCAAGAGCTGAAATGGCAAGGGAAGATATCACCGTATATCTTGCTAGGACCTATACTTTATTGCAGCGGATTGAAAGGGAGTGGCAAAACCATTTTTTTCTGTCTATAGGTCTTGGCGCATCTCATATCGATGTGAATAAAAGCATTGCAAACAACCATTTTTCCCTTGTCAGCGCCCCTTTTTCTTTCCGCTATAGAAATGTAGATAACCTACTGAATACCACAAAAGGGATGATCATCATCTACAAATTTGCTCCGTATACAGCAGTAGCTCCTACGCATACCACGTTTTGTAAGCAGCTCATGACAATCAACACCTATTTTCCTCTGATGGAAAACCGCTTTCTTGTGTTTGCAATAAGAAGCCAGGTAGGCTCTATTGCAGGATCTTCTTTAAACCGTATTCCGTTTACGAAAAGATTTTTAGGAGGCTCTGATGAAAACCTTCGAGGCTACCGGTATAAAACCGTGAGTCCGTTAAATAAAGAAGGCGATCCCACAGGGGGAAGATCAGCTATTTACAACAGTTTAGAGATGCGGATGCGTCTTACGGAAACTATCGGAGTTGTCCCCTTTTTTGATATCGGCAAAGTGGGAGATGCGGCGTTTCCAGACATGCGCGGTAAATGGCTCAAATCTGTGGGCGTAGGGCTTCGCTACTTTTTATTTTTTGGCCCTCTTCGATTGGATGTGGGATTTCCCTTAAATAAACGTCCTTTTGATGATACATATAAAATTTACATTAGCATAGGGCAAACCTTTTGATCCGATTGATAAAATACAGTGTATATACGCTACTTTTGCTACTATCTCTTGCTTGTATTGGTGTAGTAGGTTTTCTCCAAACGCCTTACGCTAAAAGGCGCTTGAAAGATACAATTAACGATCTAGCAAAACGTGAAGGCCTATCTGTAGAGTATAGCGATATATCGGGGCTTATGCCGCTGTCATTTCATGTGCAAGATGTATACATTGCATCAAGTAAGGTGGAGTTTAAAGCAAAAAAAGTCTCTATTGCGCCTAATTTTTCTATGTTATGGCAGGCTTTGTTAGCTTCTACAGGACGCTTCGATAGGATCTCTATCGGCTCATTGGTTATTGACGCGACTTCGTATACTTATGTACAACCTGCAGACACACCTACTGATACGGCGATTCCTTTAGCTATAGAGATCAGCTCTATTCACATCTTTGGAATCAAACTACCCTTAGATACTGAAAAAAACGCCTCTTTTCGAGGAGATCTTTTTATTGGGAAAAAGGGATCTTCTATAAATTTCTCGCTAGATTGTACTGTGATCGATCCAAAAGATGCAGCAAAGCTATCTACAGATAAGGGCGCGCATCTCTTGCGGATGCATCTGCAAAGTACAGAAGGAAAAAAAGGCGCTTTTTCCTGCTCGATCAAGCAGCCTATTTTTTTGCAGAAAACCCCCGCGCTTTCCACTTCACTCTATGTTGACTTCGCTTTTAGTCATACAGCACTACAAAAGCTGTTATTCCGCCCAGAAGAAGAGGTAGAGACGCTAAATGGATCTATTTATGGCGTTTTTAAGACGCCTAGATCCTCATCTATCCGTCCATTTTTAGGTAGGATAGGCAAAATGCGAGGAGATATAGCTCTTTTTTCAAACCGCTTTTTTCAGCTAGAAAATCTCAAGGCATTTTCTCCTACATTGCAGTTAGAAGGCTCTTTAGAAGTAGAAGAAAATACGTTACAAAAAGCAGATCTTCAGCTTGATCTAACGCCTCTTAAAGGAGCTTTTCTATCGTTTACTAAGGGAAAGCTCCATTCTCATATCACGGCTAAAACAACGGAAGAAGGATTAGGTATCGCGCTGCAACTTACAGGAAACGATTTGACATTTGGAGAGTATGCTATTTCTTCATGCTCTTTAGCTACGGAAGGAACCGTACAGAATAAGGCTTTTACAGGTCCTTTGCATATAGATGCATCGATCTTCGGTCAAGAAATCACCGGTTTTTCTACTATGTTCATCAATCCAGAAAAAATAGAGCTGGAAAAAAGCCTGATTACCTCCAGCTTAGGTAAAGTGGAAGGAGGGTGTAGTTTATATAGAAAAGGGTATGCAGAAGGAGAGCTATTGCTTGCAGTAGAAAACCTATCGACGTGGCTTTTTCTTCCACAAGAAACGCGCATCCAAGGATCTGCTGAAACAAAGATCACCTTCTCACATGAAGAAGAGCAAAAAGCGTTTTTAGATATTACCCTTGAAAACGCACTTTACGAAGATGTCTATGCAGAGACGGCTACGGTTTTAGTAGACTATACATTTTCTTCTCACCCTTTTTGGGAGGTTTCAGCTGCAGCTAGCAATATGCGCTACCGAAACGCTCTATTCACTAGAGTTGAGGCATCTAGCAATAACTCCCAAGAAAACTACCCCTTTCAACTTGATGTATCAGGGACATGGGGAGAAGAGTTAGCAATAAAGGCCCAAGGGTTTTGGCGCGCAGAAAAACAAGAAGTTTTGTTAACCATGCAAGAGCTTAGTGGATTGATTGCAAAGGAAGCCTTTTTTTTAGAAGAGCCGTTTCAGTGGCGCTCTTCTTTTAAAAGCGCGCAATTAACTCCATGTACAATGCGTTTTCCAGAAGGGTTTTTGTCGGCAGAAGTGTCTATTACAGAAGACAAGAAACGAGCTTTTCTAACATTTGTGGATTGTCCGCTGCAGATATTTTCAGTAAATCCATTTTCTATCCCTGTAAAGGGAAAAGGCTCTTGCAAGCTGTCTATTGAGGAAATTGGAGGAAAAACAACAGGCTCTTTAGAAAGTACAATAGACACATTAACGCTAGACTCATTAAACCTGGCATCGTCTACACCTCTAACGGAAAAAGATACGACGAATCGATCTGAAGAGACGTCTTTATCTGGGAAGATCCGTGCTTCTTTAGAAAATGATCACATGAGTATAGACCTTTCTTGTGCGATCAGAGAAAACGAGCTATTCAAAATGCAAGGAACGCTTCCCCTGCATCTATCGCTCGCACCTTTTCAGGCTTACGTGCCCCCACTAAAGGAAGTAGATCTCCACCTTTTGTACGATGCAAAAGCAGAAGATCTACTCGATTTCATCAACACCGGCCCCCATCGATTGCAAGCATTTGTCTTTGCTGACCTACATTTTGCAGGAACTGTTTTACGTCCCCAAGTGAAAGGAGAGCTTCTAGTAAAAGACGGAATCTATGAAAACTACTATACGGGAAGTTATTTTGAAGATCTAAGCGCAGATTTTTCCTGCAACGGATCGGTATGCAGATGCCCTAGATGGGAAGGATTTGATGATAGCGGCGGCGCGGTTTATGGATCGGCTTTTTTTTCTTTTAATCAAAAAAAGCATTTTCCCTTTGAAATAGAAGCGCATTTACAAGACCTTATCCTTGTGGATATCCCCATTGCTTTAGCTGCAGCAAAAGGTAAAGCCAGCATCAAAGGAAATGCAAAAGGCGCTACTGCTAAAGGCGATATCCGCGTTGTAGAAGCGCGGTTTTCTCTACCAGAAAGCCTGCCTCCTAGCATCCCTTCAATCCCTCTCACAAATAAAGAATCTACTCGCTTGACACCTCGTTTAGATAGAAATGATCCCTACCCCCTATAACTCGATATGCGCGTTTCTTCTGGTAGAAACATCTATATCGAAGGCAGAGGGCTTAATTCTAGATGGCAGGGGGATTTTCAATTGGGAGGAACATACGATCAGATCAAAACAAAAGGGACATTGAACTTAGCGCAAGGCAACTTCATATTTGCAGGAAGATCGTTTGATCTTACGGAAGGATCGTTTATTTTCACTCCAGAAAATCCCATACCTACTTTTCGCATTGCAGCAACCACCGCTGTTCTTGGAACAAATATTACTGCTAGTTTAAAAGGGCAATTAAACCGCCCTGACCTCTCCTTTTCTTCTACCCCTTCTCTTCCTTTATCCAGTATTTTGTCGCTTTTGATTTTTGGTGAAGACATATCCGAACTAACCATTTTCCAAACAGCTACTTTAGCTGCAACAGCAGCTTCGCTATCGGGACAGGGATCAGATATTTTTCAGGCAACAAGAAAAACGCTGGGTATTGATCGTTTAGCTGTGGTGCACACACCGGGAAAACGTCAAGATGATGATAGCAGCACAGAAAGCTCTGCTCTACAAGTGGGAAAATACGTTGTGAATGGAGTTCTCGTTACCTTTAGCCAAGGGTTAGAAGCAGGGTCGAGTAATGTAGCTGTACAAATTGATTTGCGAAAAGGATTCATCTTTGAAGCAGAAACCATCCAACAACAAGAACAGGGTAAATTTTCCATCCGCTGGAATTACAACTACTAAACTGCGCATTACAAAAGTGTAGGTAAAAATAGCTAGATCTAAACTCCTTTAGACGATTAGAATAAAATTCCAAGCCTGGAGGTTATAGATTATGACAGTTGATTTTGATGAAGTACCGATAGATGAAGTACAAGTAGATTGCCCTCATTGCAACGCGCCGAAAAAGTCTTCTCATACCATTCCTAATGTAGAAGAAGTGACAGAGTTGGGACAAAAAACGATTGAACAAACTAAGGTAGAAAAAACCACATTTGCTTTTTCTAATGAAGAGCCGTCACTACAAGGTAAAGTTACTGCAGCTCCAGAAGGATCAGAAAATATTCCACCTCTAAATAAGCTTCGTCAAGGCGCCTCTAAGCGTAAAGATGCTCCCGGCTCCCTATTTGATCTTGCAAAAGAGCCTCCTACAAAAAAAATAAAAAACGTAAATCCTACACTTGAGCTCATAAAAGCTTACAATAAGAAAGAAAAAATCAGCAATATAGAAGGGCAAAAGAAAATCGCGGAAAATAAAACGATTTTTCAGCAGATGCAAGATCTGCAAAAAGTCTTTTCAGAATTAGAAGCAAATATTCATGATTCTCCAAAAGAAATGTCTTTTGAGGATCCTAAATTTGCAAAAGCCCTTGCTGTATTAGAAGAAAAAGAAATCATCCCAGAAGGCAAGCGCATCTTCAAACTTTCTGAATGCAAAAAACTCTGTGGAGAGGTGGGGCTACTTCTTAGGATCTTACCTGAACAAGCGTCGCAAAATGCAATGGAAGCCCAGCAGATCCTTTCTGCTTTAACAGAGCTTGTATCAGGCCTTCAAAAAGCGCTTGAAGGACAAGATAGCTTTATCCGAAGCATCAATAGAAACAGCATCCGTTAACCTTTTATGAATGCATCTTTTGATCAGGATCTTTTCCAAAAAGCCTCTTCTTTTTATGAAGAAGGAAATTTTTCCGACGCTCTTTCGCTATTTCAGCAGCTGGTGCTGCAAAACCCCTCCTCCCCTTACTGCTGGAATGGTGTAGCTGCTTGTTTGCAGCAGCAAAAGCGCTATGAAATCGCGCTGATTGCTTGGAGAAAAGCGCTAGAGACTCTTACCGATGAGCCTTCGCTATATCTTCAAGCAGCTATATGCGCATTTCATGCAAAAGAAGAAAAAGAAGGATTTGATTACTTAGATGCAGCGGAAAAATACAACCTCGATCCGAAGTTAAAGGAAAACATCGCACAAATGAAACAAGCAGCCAAAAAGGAGTTTTCTTATGGGCATTGATCACACCTATCGTTACCAGACTGCAAATGCACCTAGCGCATTATACCAAAACCCCCAAGGCCTCCAAAATCTAGATACAGGCTCCCAAGAGCCTTCCATAGATGAGCTGTTGCCATCAGAAATACAACATATCATCTCTCCACCTCTTTCCCCTTTTTTTGTAGGAGAACTCATCAAAACAACCACTGCAGGACAGAAATTAGTAGTAAAAATAGTTCAGTCAACTATAAAAGCTGCTCGTCAAGAAATGGGTAGATTAAAACGCATTGTAAGAGAGGCAAATGGCTGCACATTCAGCGCTGAAGAAAAAAAAGATGCAGTCAACCGGTGGAAAACATGTATTGAGGTAATTGAGTACGTTTCGGCTTCTTTTTCTCTTATGTGCGGGCTTGCTCTTGCTATTAGCGGCGAAAATGAAGCAGTTTATGGCTACGCTATGGTAGGTGCAGCTGCTATAGGCGGCGCTGCAAAGGTAGCTTCTTATACTGGAGCTTTTGATAGCGCTGCAAAATTACTAACAGATGATCCTGAAAAACAAAGGCAACTTGCTACCGGCATGCACACAGGGCTTTCACTCGTATCTTCCTTAGGCTCTTTAGCTGCTGGATACGCAGCAGGTCAAGAAGCGCTTCGACTAGGTCTTAGAGAGCTTCCCGAGGCGATCACCGGTTTTTGTCTTGCTTTTACGAATATAGCAAGAGGAACTGGAGAAGTAGGAAAATTTGCAGCAGAACAAGACCGAATAAAAGAAATCCTCCATCTCACGCGCCTTGAAGTAGAGAAAACAATCTCAGATGCAAACACTAAAACGCTTACAGGTATTATAAAAAAACAAGCAGACGCGCAGTCTATATGGAATCGAAACCTTTTAACCATTATCCAAGAATTCGAAAGGCTCATGCAAAAAACTCGCATTCATTAAACGTTGCAACTCATCGGTATTGAGATTGCTGAGCAAAGAGCTCCTTCTTGTTTTAATCAATAAAAAGATCTAGATATAAACCCTTTTACGCGATTACAATGAAATTCCAAATTTGGAGGTTATAGTTTATGGAAATAGATGATATTGAAGACGACTTACTAGCACTACCCCTTACAGAACTACCACAACTTTCTCCTACAATCCCCAATGCAGATGTAGACCCAGGTTTAGACCAAAGTGTAGACCAAGTAAAAGAAGTAAGCAAAAAAGCCATCCAAAATCTGGAAGCACCCAAAACGCAGTTTGTTTTCTCTGAAGAAAACTCTCCATTAAAAGGTAGAGTCACCTTAGAAAAAGATAACAAAGTCTCTAGTGACGCTGCTTATGCTGCGGGTCAAAAGCTTTCTCAACCAGCTGAAATCCCCCCTACTCCTAACTCTATATTTGATCTTGCAAAAGAGCCTTTCGGGCAAAATCCAAATAGCTTAGAAAAACAAGAGGCCGCTCCTGTAGATCTTTCTCCTGTACTCGACGCACTTCCCGATGCGGAAAAAATCCGAGTAGAAGAAAAATCCATTGAACTATGCGAAGGCGTTGCAGACATAGTAAAAGAAATGCGCGAAGAAAATACAAAAGAGCCCAAGCCCCAGCAGTATCAAAGGCTGCATGTTCTTCTGATGAATTTGATGAAAGAGTACCGGTCTGTATTTACGCAGCTACGTATGGATCAAGCCCATAGCAAAACAAGAAGAGAACAAAAGCTGATAGAAAAAGGAAAAGAAAAAGGAGGTATCATCCGATCTGATATCTATCCGTCTATGCTATCTTTGGGCATGATCTTTTTATCTGTTGTAGCTGGCCTTAAGGCAAGCTCTGTTTCTCAAGCCCGTCCCGATATAAGAGACAACATCAAAGCAATCTCTGAACTGATCATTAAAACAGAATCCCCTTTGAGCGCTTTTTTACGCGCCTTTTTCCAGTCGCCTATGGGCAGAACAGAGGCAGAACTCCAAAAGATCTTAGCTTCGCTACAAAACAATAGCGGAGAGGATAAGCTACAAGAATTCTTCTGCAATATCAATGTTACGATAGTCGCTATTCTGCGAGATGTAGCTGCCCATGTGCGCTAAGTAGATTTTTTTGACGGGAATCTTCCAGTTTTCTATAGTTAAAAAAATTGAGTAGGCTATGGTAGGTTCCCTTAAGTTATTCTTGTTTCGTGTTTTTGTAGCTATAGGAGAATACGTATCTCTTATCTCAGGTGTTTGTACAGCGGGAATAAAAAAACCTCCTTCTTGGGCTCTTTTTCGAGATCAATTTTTCCATATAGGCGTTCTTTCCACAGTCGTTGTAGGCATCACAGGCTTTACCACAGGTTTTGTGCTTGCAGCGCAGTCGATTTACCAGTTATCCGATAAAGGCCTTGCTGGAGTGACAGGTATTCTAGTGGGAAAAGCAATGATCACAGAGCTAGGACCTATCTTAACAGCGTTTATGGTGACAGGCAGAGTAGGCTCTGCTATGTGCGCAGAACTTGGCACCATGAAAGTCACAGAACAAATCGATGCTTTAAGATCGATGGCGATTGACCCTCATAGCCATCTGGTAGCGCCCCGTTTTGTAGCGGGCATTTTTATGGTTCCCCTTCTAACGATTTTTAGTATGCTCATGGGCATTTGGGGAGGCTACATTATCTCTGTTCTTTGGTTTGGTATGTCTCCTGCAACGTATTACAATCCGATGCCTATTCACATCACCGGCTTTGATCTATTTACCGGCGTTTTCAAATCCTTTGTATTCGGCATTATTTTAGTGACCATCTGTTGTTATAAAGGGATGAAAACAAGTGGCGGCGCAGCAGGAGTCGGCACGTCTACTACGCAAAGTGTGGTCATCAGTTACGTTCTCATCCTACTTTGGGACTTTTTTTTGACAATGGCGCTAAATGCTTTTCACGCAGAGTTTTCTTAGATGATTTCTATTCGCAATGTAAAAAAACGTTTTGGCACAAGGCAGGTTCTTCAAGGGCTTTCATTAGATGTCCACGAAGGAGAGATCCTAGTGATTTTAGGAAGGTCTGGTGTGGGGAAAAGCGTTCTTCTTCGCCATATCATCGGTATCGAAAAACCCGATGAAGGAACCGTTGATGTAGGAGATATCCGCATTTCTTCACTGAGTCAAAAAGAGATCTATGAAGCGGTAAAAAACATGGGCATGTTATTTCAAGGAGCTGCTTTATTCGATTCGATGAATATTTTTGAAAACACCGCATTTTACCTTCGTCAGCATGGAAACCCCTCTAAAGAAAAGCCGTATACAGAAGAAGAGATCAAACGGAAAGTAAAGGCTGCTTTAAAGATGGTCGGCTTAGAAGGTGAAGGCGAAAAACTACCTGCAGATTTATCTGGAGGCATGCGAAAACGAGCAGGGCTCGCTAGGCTTCTTGTCTATAGACCGAAAATTCTTTTGTATGATGAGCCTACAACAGGCCTTGATCCAATTACTGCACAACAAATCAACGAGCTTATTGTACAAACGCAAGAAGAGCTGCAAGGAACATCTATTGTGGTAACGCATGATATCCATTCTGCTTTGTATATTGCAGATAGGCTCGCTTTACACGAAGGCGGTAAAATCGCTTATGTAAAAAAACCAAAAGAATTTTTAGAAATTGATGATCCTACCATCACTTTTTTAAAAGATACTCTGTATAATCACCCCAGCGCAAGGAACCAACTATGAGCTCGACAAGTCCTTTAAACAGCACCTGGAAAAATATCTTGATCGGTATATTTGTACTTGCTGCAATTGCGGTATCGGTATCTTTTATGGTGTTTTTAGAGCCAAGGATCGGTGATGGGGGAAAAACTTTAGAAGTGCGTTTTTCCAATATAGCAGGCATTAGTGAAGGCACGCGGGTGACTTTTGCGGGAAAACCTGTGGGAGAAGTAGAGAAAGTCAGCGAAGTGCCCAACGCCCGCCAAGATGTAACAGACCAGTTGAAACGGGTCTATTTTTATCAACTGACCCTGCATATTGACTCAAAAGTACAGGTTTATACAACAGATGAAATCACCGTGCAAACAACAGGACTTTTGGGAGAAAAAACGGTAGCGATTATTCCAAAATCTCCACCTAAAGGCGTTGCTTTTAAACCGGTAACCAACCAAGTTTTATACGGCGTATCGGTAGATCCTTTGGAAAATGCCCTTACTCAAGTGTCTACTATGTCAAAAACCATCCAAATCTTTGTACAAAACTTCGATGAATGGTTCACGGAAAATGAAGAAGATTTAAGTGAAGCTGTTACCTCGTTTTCTAAGGCAATGCACGAGTTAGACACCGTTCTTGCCACTGCCAACCAGCAAAAGATTGTGGATAAAACAGCCCGCTCTATCCAAGTATTTACCCATGATTTAGAGCTATTAGAGGAGTCGTTAGTAGAGGCTCGAGATAAAAATATTGTAGGTAAGCTCAATGCTGTACTCGAAAACTTTGCCGAAGCGGCCGAAGCGTTTAATATCGATGGAAAGCAGGTTCTTCGAGGTCTGAACGTGATTGTACAAGATATCGTCAGCGGAAAAGGGACTATTGGCAAACTCATCTCATCAGATGATCTTTACCTTCGCATCATCTCCATCATGAGTAAAGCAAATACACTCATGAACGATATCAACCACTATGGGCTGTTATTTCAGTATGATAAAGGCTGGCAAAGAACGCGCACAAAAAGAGCCAACCTTTTAGAAAGCGTCAGCACCCCGAAACAATTTCGGAGTTATTTTACTACAGAAGTAGACCAAATCAATACAGCGCTTACAAGGCTTTCATTACTTCTTGAAAAAGCCGACTGCTCTGAAGAAAAAAAGCGGATTTTAGATAGCCACTGCTTTAAACAAGAGTTCATGCAGTTGATGTTGGACGTAGAGGGATTATCCGATAACTTAAAAATGTACAACGAACAGCTCATCGACTACTATGACGCTGGATGCGAAGATGAATAGTTTTTTTTACCAAAACGCCGCTTTTTTATAGGGTATTGACCTGCATGACTACCTGCCTTTACCGGAAGAGGTCTGGGCAAAAAACGCTTTATCATATAGCTTGGAGATGGCTTTGATAAAGTCTTTGTTAAGAGACTTTTCAAATGCATCTAAAGCTGAAATTGTCCGTATCAACCTTTGTGTATCGATCGATCTTTCACGTACCAATAAAACCGGCGCATAAATAAGTAGCCGTAAAATATCTAGCTCTTCTTTTGCAAAAGAGCTTTTAGAAAGAAGAGATAAAAACGCAAAAAATCCAGCGCTCATCATTCCCCCTACATCAAGAGCATCTTTACAGGTAAAACTCATGGTATCAGGTCGCACTTTTTAGATGATATTTAGTGTTAAGAAAAAATAGAAAAGCTATAAGAAGTCTAATCGCTCAAGTCTTGTAAGCATTTTTTTCTTTCCAAAGCTTTGTTCATGGAGTAATGGCAGCAGCTTTTTGACAAAATCAAGAATATTTTCTAGCCGCTTAGATAGGAAAAACCCAAAATCTTCTGGCTGCTCTAATTGCATCTGCAGCGTCTCGATAAAAAGTTTTGCGTTATCTATTTCTTCATAGTCTTCAATTTGATGGTAAAATGCGGTATCTTTAGGAAGAGTAATGACAGTAATGTTTTCACTGTATTCTGCGCGGTTTTGCAGATTTTCTAATGCGCTTGCACGCACATTTTCTTTCCAAGAAGTGCGGTCTTGCAAATTGATCAAAAGGTGTTTTTTTTGCTCCGAAGTATCTTCATGTAAGTAGGCTAAAAATGCTCGAAACTCCTCGGCTACCTCGGCTTTGGCTAAGGTACTTTGCTTAGTGGGCGTAGGCAAGTGGAGAAGATAGACGGTTTTGTCTGGTATCTGCATAGAAAAAAGTAAAAAGGGCGTATTTTCTTGCTGGATAGGCTCAAAAACTGCCGTTTTTTTTCCTTCTTCCCCTTGCATTGTATCGAGCATTTTAAATAAAGGGCCGCTTGGGTATTTGTCTAAAAGCGTTTTGATCTGCTCATGTTCTTGCAGTAACTTTTCCCAAAAAGAGCTTGTTTTTGTAGATGTCGCTCCCACCTCTTTCCCCTTCCGAATCAACCGGTGGATATAACCGAGCGCTTCTTGCCGAATAGAAGAAGAGCGCATGAAAAATTCATAGGCAAGCTTATGGGTAAATCGGAGTAAAAAACGCGCTACTTTATCCGACTTACCTGGCGTATAAGACATCCATTTCTGGTAGTCATCAGATACAAGGGCTTGTTTTAGAAAAAGCTGAAAATCTAAAAAGTACTTCAAGCAGTTTTTATTCACCGTATGATGGATAAGGTTTTGCTCATTTGCAGCTAGCATAAGAGAGAAAATTGCGTGATTTAATGAGATAATTAAATCGCTTTTTTTTAGACGGATTTTTAAATCATAAAATTCTTGGACTAGCGTATGGATAGATCGAAGAATCTGCGCGGCAGATCCTTGTAAATCCCGGTCTTTGATGGTTACAATATGTAGTAGTGGATCATCTTCTAGGGGAACATCGATTTGTTCTGTAAAATCAAACATCAGGCGCATATTTTTGATCAAGCTTCGCTTGAAAAACGGTTTATTATCGGTATTTTTTAAGTAGAAAAGCTCATATTCAGAATCCCTTCGAATACTCTCAAAATCCTTGACGGGAGTATCTTCATCTTGATCTTCTTCCCAAGCTTCATCTCCTTGTGGAGGCGCTACGGTAAATTTTTCTGTGATGTTATCGATATAAAATTCTTGTAAAATTTTGTACTCAGAGAGTTTAGCGATCTTCGGTCTTTTTTTGTCTTTACCCTCGACTTTGATGATTGCTTTGTCGACTTTATTAGCAGACTCCCCTACAAGAACCATCATAGACTGCAACCCTTTCCGGGTTTTCGGCTGATTCCAATCGATAGAGTCACTTTTATAAAGAGATTTCAAATACAAGGTAATGCGCACGAAGGTTTTACGCATGATCTCAATTAGATCTTCTGCTGAACCTTTTGTAAGCCAAAAGCCTTGCATCTGCTCGCTGTCTTCTTCTCCTTGCAATAAAAGGCGTTTATTACCAAAAATCCCCACTCTATAAGGATCCTCGATAGCAGAAGCTATAGCTAGATTATCCATCGCTTCTTCTAAAGTCATGCTGCCGTCTTTCTGATCCATAACCACCCCTCTTAGATCAAAGTATCACATCTACCGCCTAAGCGTCAAATGCGCTTTGCTATATACGGATCATTCTTTATAAATGTAAAATATTTTTGATCTTTCTTAACAAGAAATCATTACCTTGTTAGGATCTAATTCTTTTTATATGGATGTCTCTATGGGAAAATATGACCCCGATTTCACCCCTATCCTTGAGATTTCTCCCCCTTTCCATGGGTGTGATTTCTTCATAGAGGAAGTAGAAGAGCTCATTGCAGCTGCAGCAGAAAAAAGCAGCTCTTTTGCATCTATTTCCTTTGCAGAAAGATGGCAAAAACAGCTGCCTTTTTTTCAGTATTCGTATAACAAGAAATCCCCCTTTAGTATTAAAATTTCTGCAATGTATGCACATGACTATGCATCGAGTATGGACGCGTATATGGCAAAAAGCGTCACTAAATGGCTACTTCCTGGCTATACCCTCTCTGTGCAATCCTCTTACCGATACCAATTTTCTTATAGAGATACCCCTCATCAACATTTTTATCTTTCCTCGTTTCTTTTACAGCTGCCAAATGCCGCTCTTACCCGTAGTACACTGCTGCATATACCTGTATTTTTAGAAGAGCTCAAATTACATATCCTATCGATTAACCGGGCCAAAAGCTCTTTGCATGAGAAAAAACCAGCATTTGACCCGCATTGGGCCCGATTTGAAAAATATGCACGCACGCAACGATCTTCTGCGGTATCTTCTGATTTAGTATCAGTATTTATGCAGGAAAAAGCGCCTAAACTTACGCAAAATGACTTAAGTAAAGCCTTTGAACAAGAGATCTCTCAAGAAAATCAGATCTTTTATGAAACCAAACGATACCTTCTGCTTTTTCCCCAAGCCTTTACCATCAAAAGAAACGTGCAATATGTTAGCCAGATTCTAGGGTTTTTACATCGATTTCGTAGCGCTCTTATCGAGAAAAAAGAGGAGGCTCCGCAAGAGCGCCACCTGCAAATTAACCTCTTTAAAACAAGATTAGAGGATAAACCCCGAAAAAAACCCGCCTTAGTGGTACTTCTTACTCTCAATCTCCTATCAGAAACAGAGCGTTCTTATTAAAAACACCTCCTAGAATCGATCAACTCAATACTGCCTTCCATCTCTTATGTTCAAGATACATACATCTTAGATCGTAGAAGTGAAGAACAGATCCGCTCTGTCTATCTAGAAGTAGAAAAACAAGACGGACAGCCTTTTCATATAGAAGAGATAAAAACGCTGAGAAAAAAATTACCTGCAGAAGTAGTGCAGCGGGTAGAACATGTTCTTCATCCTATTTTTATGCCGCAAAATGATGAAGAGCTCATGCATCATATCATCTTGCTGTCAAATCAGTTAAGATACGTACGCGATCTTCCGCAAGTGATGATCCACTACGCCAATCAAACCCAAAAAGCCCTTCTTTTTACTGTGATCATCGCTCGATTGATTAAACCGCAGGAAAAAGCCCTTTTATTTAGAAAAAAAAGCGGGTTGCATATCGTCTATGAACAGAAGAAAATTGTGGGCACTTTGAAGAAAAAATACCCTAAAGAAATTACCGTTCTTCGCGTCTCGCTTAGTAAAACACCTTTTTTCCGAAAAGACTACTCTGTCGACCTACAAAAAGCGCGCAAATGTGTAGCACAATCCCTAGTAGAAACCCTAGGAGATTTTCGGGATTATAATGGCGGTATGCTACTAAAAAAGACAGAGACCTTTGAAAAGCTAAGAGCGCTTCTTCCCGATATGGATTCCAACCGGGAATTTCTCCTAGAACATTTCTTTTATTCTCTAGAACCTCCCGTTATGCAAACGGTACTATCTCCACAAATTATGGAAGCTTGGTTTTCAGAAATCCTCCACGGATTAAACCAAGATTTTTCACAAAAGACGTATTATAAGAATTTTACAACTTATGGAGACTATTTTATAGCCATTGTGATTTCAAGCAATCCCTCCCTTTACCAATCAGCTTTGCAAGCAGTAAAGCGCTTAGATGTTTGTTCGCATCACTTAGTTAGCTCCTCTTTTTCTATTTATGAGCTTTCTGTTCTAGGGTTTGCCATAAAATTTCCCTCTGATGAGACGAAAACTCTTTTTAGTAAAGCGCTTGAAGCTGCTGTAGAGGAAATTTCTATGGCAGCAATATAATGTATTTATAATAAACTATTTATAAAATTCACAACCTTTTAAAATTAATTAACTTTAAAAATATTAATTATATTGTTATAATATAGTAATATTTTTAATAAAAAGGGGTGAAAAAAATGGTTCATAATACTGCGGTAAGATCAGGCACAAGGTTAGAACTTACAACCGCAAATGATGTCGGACAATCTAGCCTAATGCCTTTTTTAGGAAAAAAAATCGCACTTATTGTAGCCAATGCATTAGCTCACTGCGGATTTTTTACCAGTTTAGAGCATTTTTTAGCGTTTCTTTCTAAAAAGACATTACTTGTACTATCTGCTTGTCGTAGTAGCTCGTCAAATACTATTGTTGCTTCTTATGTGGCTGGGAAACTACAAGAAACTTTTCATAAAACCATTGAATCAAAAAATTGTACAAATGACGAAATCAAACTTTTTTTGCGAAGCGCCATCTATTCCCATCAGCATTTACTGGCAAAAATGTTGATAGATACAATAGAAAAAAGAGGCGTTTGTTTAGAAAGTTTAACGTTTATAGAAGGGCCAGAAACCGATACCCTGCTCACCTATGCAGTGAAGCGAGATAACCTGAAAGCAGTACAATTACTGTTACACAACAATAGGGTAAGTGTTACGGCAAAAGAGCCAAAAACGGCGCTATCTACAAGCGAATTGAAACCAATCGAAATCGCTTTACTGGAAAAACAGCCTAACATGATCAATATCGCAAATAAGCTGCTGCTCCGTGAAAAAGACACTGGAATCACTCATTTCTACTGTATTATCGACTTATCTTCTGCAGATCTACAAAAACTTCTATTTACTAAAAAACAGAGCGCGGAAATGATTTACTCGTTATGTCAAACCTGGATCAACGATCCTTCAGCCTTGATTACGCGAAAGAAAAGTCATACGATTTCAGGCACTCAACGGAAGCTTGAACAAACAATCAAAGCTCTATTAACAAAAGGTGTTGATGTACAGCTCTTAAAAACCCAGATTCTATCTCTAAAAACAACGTGTAAAAAAATCCAAGAAGATCATAAATCCTATAGACACCCAAAGTGTAAAAAATATCGCCATTTGATTGATTTGTTACAGAAAAGCTTACCTCAAGTCCCTTTAGATGAGCTTCTACTGGACGCGGATTAAATGGACGCTTTCCTGTAAAAAACCACCTAGCTCCCGGCTTTGTCTATTGACCAAAGATAGCCGGATTTTATGACGACCTTTTTTAAGCCCATAGATGTAATAGGGGCTTTTTTCGTACAAGGTATCGATTTTTTTTCCATCGATTTCTACTTTAACGCCGTAACTTGTTTTTGAAAGGATCCCATCTGTTACAAGAAAATCGAGTAAAATGGGGGTATTGTACGCATAAGAATATTCTGCTGAAGGCTCATTATAGGTCAAAATAGGATAGGAAAGCTTGCTTTTTCCCTTTTTTTCACCGACAAAAAATGAAGACATAGCAAAGCTATCAGAAGATTTTAAGCTTTCACCGTAAGACCTTGCTAAAACCATCCTCACAACATGCATGCCATTAGATAAATGTTTAGGCAGCTCAATTTGATAGTTTTGCTGGTAGTAGTCTCCATCTTCATCAAAAGGATCCATAGAAGGGCCCGTAAAAACAGCATAGGGCTCATCATCGATCATGATATGTACAGACTGCCCCTCTCCATGATCTGCGATCTCTTCACTTCGAGGAAAAGACGACCTTGTGCCCAGAGAAAACCCCCGTATACGGAAGTTGAACGAAACGGGATTTTCCACTACATCGCCTTGTTCAGGATAAGAAATCTCAACTGAGGCATTATTTGGCTCAGGGGTAGGATCTACCTTGGTGATAGTTAGCTCAGGTGCAGGTGGCTTATATAAGGTCTTGCTTTTCATTTCTCCCGCATATACGGAAAAAAAGAGCAGTAAAAATACAGGGTACAAATACGCCATAAAGATCGATCTCCTTTTTTCCTTACTTTTCTACCAATAGGATGATTTTTGCAAGAGCCATTTACGGAAAAGAGCAAATACCCTAGAAAAAAGGTATGATCCGTATTTTGTTATATTGCCTTTGGGGCCTGTGCTTTTCTTTTTTGCCTATACAAGCGTTTTCTTTGGAAAAAACTCTTGTGCAGCTCACCTTGGAAGATCCTATATCTTCCGATGCTGCCATTGTAGAAGCGCATTTTCTAGGAAAAAAAATCGATTTACGTCCCAGAAATCCTACTGGGATAAGAGCAGAAGAATTTTACCATGTACATCCTGGTAGATACCAACTAGAGTGGAAAATACGAGAAGATCTGTCCTCTTTACCTACTGAATCTACCATCAAAAAAGAAATCATCATCCGCAAAAAAGATGTCTGGATCGATATACGTGTTATAGGAAAAAACCTTACCATCTTATAAATCTTGCATGTAGAAAAGCAAAATCTGATGCACTTTTTTCGATAGCAAAAGCCCCATATGTCCTATACCTTTAAGCGTGGTTTCTTTTTGAGGCTCTTTTCCCAGAAAACAAGAGGTTTGCGGAACGATCACTTGATCGTTTGTTGTGCCTATATGAAATAGTAGAAAATCCAGCGGTTTTTCCAGGTTTTTTCTCAGCTGTTGCAAAAATTTTGATCCAATTTGCATTTGTCTTGCGCATGTTCCTGGAGCAAGTTTTGCCCACTTCGTTCCTGCAAGAGGAGATCCTATTGTGATGACTTTTGCAACTGGGATAGAAAAGCGCTTTTCTAATGCTGCATGAATACACACAAGCCCTCCCATAGAGTGGCCGATTAAGGTAATGGGAAGGTCTGGATACTCCTCTGCAATGCATGTGATTTTTTCCGCTACTTTTCGACTAAACTCCTCTAGGCTGCTAAAGGGAGCTCCTAAATTGATGGTGTAGATAGGTCCCTCACCTTTTTTTCGAAGATGGTAGAGGTGGTATGCCCAAACGCTGCTTTGATGCATGTAGCCGTGGACAAGTAAAATAGGGTTTTTTCGGTGTTTTTTTGACTCTAAAGGAAAAAAAGAAAGAGGAAATGTCAGAAAAAAAACTGTCCTACAAAGACAGTCGGTAAAGAAGGCATAAAGCCAGTGAGCTAGTTTAGAAACAACTGATACCATTTACAAAAACTACAACAAAAAAGCTCTTCATACAATAAAAAAGTCTTGGTAAGAAACCCGTTTTTTTCTAACGTACAGTAATGCAGCGCGCACTTGTAGGTATTGATATCGGGGGGACAAAAATCTCTATCTGTATAGGAGATAGCTCAGGGGCTATCTACGCATCTACGCGCATTGCTACAAAAAGCGTTCCTACATGGCAAAAGGGCTGTAAAGCCATTTTAGAAACAATCCACCATCTTTTAGAAAAACTCTCTTTAGAAAAAAGCGCTATTGCCTCTATGGGGATTTCTGCACCAGGTCCTTTATCTGTAGTGCAGGGAAAAATACTTTCGCCTCCTAACTTGCCTGGATGGGAAAACGCACCTATTGCACAAGAACTACAAAAAAAGATCAAAGCGCCGATTTTTTTCAATAATGACGCCAATGCGCAGGTGCTAGCAGAGCACCTTTTTGGCGCTTATAGAAAAGCGCAAAACCTCATATACCTTACCTGCAGTACAGGCATAGGCGCAGGCATTTTACTCAATGGAAAACTTGTACAAGGGGCAAGCGATACCGCAGGAGAAGTAGGCCACTTCACATTAGATACAAAAGGACCTAGCTGTCCCTGCGGTCAAAAAGGATGCTTTGAGGTGTACTGCGGCGGCGCAAATTTCCGAAAAACCATCCAACATGCTGTAGCAAATGAGAAAAAAAGCGGAGTTATTTTACAAGAAGCAGGGGGAAAAATCGATCAGATCGATCTACCCCATTTTGCAAAAGCTCTTCGAAAAAAAGATCCTTTAGCAAAAGAGCTATGGGAAGAGTTCACAACAAGAATGGCGCAGGGTATTGGAATATTGCTCATGACGCTAAATCCTGAAGTGTTGATTTTAGGTACCATCGCGTTGCATATGGAAGATTTGTTATTTCCTTTTCTAGAAAAAAAGCTGCCTTTATTTTGTTGGGATATGCCGAAAAATGCCTGCAAAATTGCAGTAGCTTCCTTAAAGTCCGAGATAAGTGAACTTGCAGGGCTTGCCCTTGCCTGCGGAGGATCGGGGCTGACGCCCTACCAGATGCGCAAATAGCTACCTTTTTGTAGCTCTATAGAAAAAAAAGAGGCGCTAGCTGGGATAAGACACGCTCTAAAAGGTGTAAGATCTTCTACCACATCATCCACTTGAATAGATCCTTTCCCCTCCAAAAGAAAGATAATAGAAAAACGGGAAAAAGGCCCTTTCCAAAGCTGACTTGTTGTCCATTTTTCTATAGAAAAATGGGGGGATTGATGCACTTTTGTGCAGTTTTTACCCTTTTTTTGCGCGCATAAAATAGGGGGATTGATCTCCCAATCTAAAACAGAAAGCGCCTCTGGAATATGCAGCTTTCTCCCTCTTTGCCAGTCATAGATCCTGTAGGTAGTATCGGAATTTTCCTGAATCTCCAGTAAAAAAGTTCCCTGTAAAATAGCATGGATCATCCCTCCAGGGATAAAAACTGCGTCCCCTTTTTTTACCTCTTTTCGCTGTAAATAAGAGAGAAGCTCTTTTTCTTCTACTGCTTTTACAAAAGTAGTAGGCGTCATTTGTTGAGAAAACCCAGCAAATACCCCGCCGCTTGCAGCGGCTTCTAACACATACCAAAGCTCTGTTTTCGGCTCGATAAGAGGGCTTTTTTGTGCATCGCCGGGATGCACCTGCACGCTTAAGCTTTGTTTTGCATCAATTAGCTTAATGAGAAGAGGGAATTTCTCTTCCCGTTCTCCCATCAGCTCTTTGCCGTAAAGGCGGACAAGATCATGTAAAGAAAGACCTTGGTATACGCCATTTTCCACGATACTCATCCCCTCTTTTCGATCGGCGATTTCCCAAGATTCTGCTGCTTTAGTATAGGGAATAGATCTGCCGCATAGATCTACTAATTTTCTTCCACCCCAAACGTAGTCTTTATATAGGGGGGTAAAATAGATGGGATAGCTTTGCATCTATAACTCCTGTAGTGTTGCAGTATCTTCTTGCTGTTTTTCTAAGTAAGAAACGATCTGAGAAAATCGGGGATCATCCACTATAGGAAGGAGCATGCCTTTAGGGTCTAAGCGGTGTATCCATTTTTTCAAAGGTTGATTTAATACGTTTTCCCAAACCACATAATAGGTAACTTTTTGCATAATAATAGGACATAAAATATGCGCGGCGATCAGCTGTTCTACAAGAGGCTCAATAAACCTATGCTCTACATGAATAGGCTGCATAAGCTCTTTTTTTGTGATAGGCGCTCCCTTTTGTTGTTTTTTCGCCGCTCGATACACCATCCATAAAAGAAGCGCTTTTTTGCCCCTTATAGATAGCTGATGGGACGTTTTTCCTGGGATCAGCATCGCAGAGCCCCCTTTTGTTTCTAGGACGACTTGCAGTCCGTAGGCGCATTCTGCGCCTAGAAGAGCAATCCTCCAGCTAATCACCAGCCAGATCAAAAATAAGGGTAGCGCAGCAAAGCTGCCATAAATTGCATTATACCTAGAAGCCCCTATCTGAAAAAACACATAGACCCACTGCACGCTTTGATAGAGCGCTCCGCTAAATACGCCAGCAAAACATGCGGGAAGTTTAGGTACTTTCGTATTGGGCATCCAAAGATAAAACGAAGTAAATACCACAGAAATGATGCTAAAAGAAGTAACCGCGCTGAGTAAAGACTTCCATCCTATGATAAAGCCCCCTTTTGTAATCAAAAAAATCCGCACGCTGTTTGCGCTGATAAATAAAGGCGGTATCACCAACAAAAAACATCCATACTCGCTAAATTTCCTTCCAAAAGAACGGGAAGAACACTGCCATATCCGGTTCATAGCAGACTCTATTTGAGAAAGTACGCGGTAGGCGCTCCATAAAAGAAAAAAAATCCCTCCCCCTGCAATAATATAGCTTCTAGTCTCTTGTAATATATTATGCACAAACTGCAAAAGGAGCTTTGCCGCTTGTTTTTGCTCAATAAAATAGGAATAGATAAGATGCTCTAACGACTCCTCTACTCCAAAACCTCGAGAGATTGCGAATACAATCGCTAAGATGGGCACAAAAGATAGCAAAGAGTAAAACGTCAAATGCGAAGCTACAAAAGCGCCTTTATGCCTCCGAAACTGCTTAAAACCTAACACAATTGCCCGGATGGTCATATAGATCCACCGTGGGATCTTTTTTTCAGGCAGCTTCCCCCGAAAAAGCGCTCTTTGCCACCTTTTTTGATGTTTTCGTATAGAAGACAGAAAGGACATGGACACTTCCTTGTTATTCTTCAACATATATTGTAAAATAATCCAAAACAAGAGGATTTATGCGCTATTGGATCATGAAGTCAGAGCCAAAATCGTATTCTATCGATGATTTTGCAAAAGAAGGGTTTTCACCTTGGGAAGGGGTACGTAACTACCAAGCAAGAAATTTCATGATGCAAGATATGGAGATAGGCGATCTTATCATTTTTTACCATTCCAATACCCCTCCTTTAGGAGCTGCAGGTCTTGGTAAAATCATCTCGAAACCGTATCCCGACGATACCGCCTTAGACCCCGAAAGCATCTACTACGATAAAAGAGCGTCCGTAGAAAGACCGATTTGGTACCATGTGGATGTGC
The DNA here is from genome assembly GCA_937899275.1 of uncultured Chlamydiae bacterium. Lineage (GTDB taxonomy): Bacteria > Chlamydiota > Chlamydiia > Chlamydiales > SM23-39 > CALBPE01. The sequence continues at coordinate 7,210 of CALBPE010000036.1, read as the reverse complement.
AATTTCTAGAAAAATTCCCCCATTTTGTCCTGTTAAAACAGATGCGAGAAATCCCCGAGCTGCAAGATATGATGCTTCTAAGAAAAGGCTCTAGACTATCCATTCAGCCGATTACAAAAACCCATTTCACAACGATTTGTACACAGGCCCGCTCTACCACTTCTTTTTAAAGACCTTTTTTTGCTGTAGCATCGATTGATCGGCTCAGTTCTTGTAACCAAGAGGGGCGAAGCCTTTCTAACATACGCCTTAGTGAAGAAGACGATTTTACTAGAGAAGCGTGCAGCTGTTTTTGTGTTATACAAGGATCTTTTTTTACATACCTTCCAATATCTAGATCAAATACCGTTCCATCATCGGGAAGATACCCTGCATTTCTTAGAGGGCAGGGATCCTGATTTTCTAGTCCCTTTTTCCTAACGTCCACTTGAAGACGCAAGTAGGCGTCTACTAAAGAAAAAAAACGCTTTTTATTGTGCATTCTGAGCTCTTCTTGGAGCTGTTTTCCTAAATCGATGCCTTGTTTTTGTAGCACATACACCTGTTTCGATAGATCGATTGGGTACATGCGCCCTAAACGATCACAAATGGTGACAATGCGCTTTTTGCATGATGATTCAGGTAGATGAAAAGCAATCAGCCCTGACTGCTGAGAGGCGCAGCTTTCGGCAAGAAGGCAGCTGGTAAGGTAATTTTCCAGTCTACCCCCATCTTTTTTGGGGGGCGTTCCAAAAAAAAATCCATAAAGACGCTCTTGCATCGACGGAAAAAGAAGGTGGTAGCGGTAGAGTTTTAACACCATTTTTCCATCTGTACTGGAAAACACGTAACACTGACGCCCCTTTCCTAGGTAGGTAAACCTACCCTGAAGGGGCGGGCTATTTTGATGGGAAAAACCCGTTTTTTCTGGGTGCGTTTTCAAAAAAGCATCTAGCATCCCCATAAAAGGGGCAGGGTCGATTTTTCTCATGGCAAAACCTGCCGTTACCTGATGCCAAAGATGCGTAGCTCCTGCAAAATACAGTAGTAAAAAAGCAAAAAAAAAGGATTTTTTCATGACAATTTATGCAGTGTTTTACTTGATGATAAAAGATCTTTTCCTTAGATTACTAGAGTCTTTTTATACGTATTTCTTATGACTATTGATCCTATAGTAGGTGAAGAAGAGGAACTGATTTCTTCTCTCTCTTCTCCGTGTATTTTTTCTCAGCCTGTACAAACCGCTAAAAACAGCTGCAAGCCTACAATAGATAGCTCGCAATATGCTAAATCTACAATACAATCTAAGGAACAAAAAGAAGATGCAGAAATATTTCGAATCACTGTTTTCTATATTGTGTCTTTTTGCGCGTTATTTGCCCGAGAAATCCAAGCAATAAACCGCATAGTAGCGTATGGCGCAAGAAAAAAAAGGAAAAAAAAGAGGCTTGATTTTCCTCCATCTTTTTTCGAAACAGTAGATCCATCCAAACCAGAGAAAAATCCCATTTCTCATCCGAAGCCTCCTCCTAAAGTGCTCCAGACGAACATATCTTCAGAGCAAAAAAACCTGCTGGAAGAGATGCTAGAGACTTTGGCAAACGGAAGCGTCTTCAGTTTAGGCTGGTTAAGTTTAAAAAAAGCAGAACTAGAAAAAATACCCGTTTTAGAATCATTGAAAGAAATGACCTTAACAGAAAAGGGAAAACAGCTAATACAAAAGATACGAACTAGATCGACGTCTATACCCAATCCAGCTTACAAATGCCGTTCCAACGATCCGCTAAAACAGAAATTTTTCGTCTGCATTTGGGACGAGTTTTGCCGCTATATCCAAGAAAATCTACGTATATACGACGTAAATCCAAATGACGCCGATTTTACCAATTTTTGTAAGGACTTCGGTGTAAATAAAAAGACCATGGCGGAAAGATTTCGTCATGTAAGCGGTAAAAACCAAGAGGGTCAAGGCGATTTATTCACGTTTTTGGTACAATCTAAAAAGAACAAAAAATAATCTGTATGTTTGACGCACTCATCCAAGAATATGGCGACTGTAAAGCGCCTAGCGCTATTGTAGAAACCACTTCTGCAAGGTATCTAGAAGCGAAATTTATCCGACCGCAAAAACATAAAAAGCTGCCGTATCATCAGCTAAAGTGCACAGATAAAGACCGCGATACCATCCACATCATTATCAGCAATACCGCAGAAAGAAATATCTTATGGCTTGCTGCCAACCGGTCTGATTTTTACCGCATGGGAGAAGAGATTACCCACGTGCATCCGTTGAAATTTTTAGAGATCATTTTCAGTAGTCCCTATTTAAAACAGTGCATGAGTAAAATTTTCAACGACTTCATCAAGCATCCCCTTTTCATGCGCGATCTTGCTGCAAATTTACGAGCAAAACATGAAACAGGCGAGCTCCTTTGCCATGCAGCTCCCTTTGCAAAAGAGCTGGACTTACAAGTAGAAGAAATCATCCCTTTATTAGAAGATCAGGATTGGAATGGGTTGATGCGACATCTAATTCAGTAAAAATTTAGGCTAGATGCTTTTCAATAGACTCTTGTAAAAGACTGCTAAATGACTTTGTAGATACAATTTTTGCGCCTCTTTTTTGCATAAGATACTCTGCGTTATTTTTTTCCCAACAAGCGATTCCTTGTATACCTTCTGTATGTTCGCTATGGATATACATATCTCCTGTAGCTACTCCTAACGCTTCCATCACTGTTTGTCCTCCTGATTTCATGATGAGTAGATCGCTTCTATGGATAAGAGGAGCAATAGTAGATGCTGTTTGCAGCGGTAGTATATGCGTACAAATAGATCCTTTTTGACTAGTAGAAAACGGATTGCACAATTGGTGTATATCTTCAGTGCAGCCGCAAAACACTGCAAAACAAGGAATAGTAAAAGACATCTTCTGCAGCTTTTCTATATAGCTGTAAAGCGCTTTTTTAGGAGGGTTTGCACCTAGAATAAAGGTGATCAAAAAAGCATTTTTTTTCAAAGAAAGCGTCTGTTTTTTTGCAGAAGAAAAGGGCGTCATCGGTATAGAAAAAGCGCCATTTTTTTCCGCTGTTTCCTCTCGGTTTTTTCCTATGTAGGGAAAAAACTCTTTTCGTAGAAACGGGTTTTGCAAAATATGAATCTGCTTTGCAGGAAGCTTGGTGTGCTTATACCAAAATTCTTTTTCGGTCTGCCCTTTTTCCAAAAAAGGGGCAATAGCCATTACGTCGAGATCTTTTCTTTCCCTATCAGAAAGCCGCTGCATCCTGGAGAAAAAATGGACAGCTCCTTTTGTAGGCACATCTGTTATGTATTTTTCCAAACGAACCTTCGTATTGTATTTTGCATTATACACCCGAATAGCCCGCAGAAGAGGCTTGGTTCCAAGAGGTTGGGTATCGATCACTCTAGCCGGCTTGTAACGGAAAAGATAGCGCAATCATTTTCGAAATTCACTCCAATATAAAAGCGCGTCGATAAGCCGTTTTTGTTTCCCCATCCAATTTAAAGCGGTAAGGCTACCTTGTTTTTGCGCTTTATTCCACAAATTAGAAAGCATGCGTCCATAAAAAGGACCAAAATCTATGATCAGATCAATACGAGGTATTTCACTAGCATCGACCTGCAGCGCATCTTGGATTGCATCGGCAGCTGTGGTATGTCCGCCTCCTGCAGAAGAGGTAATCAGTAAAATGGGAGTTTTTTCTTCTTGCATCACGATCCTAAAAAAGCGCCGAGAAAAAGAAGACCTACCAGCTGAAATAATAGATCGGAGGCTACATTAGATCCAGCATAAGAAGATAGCCCAAACGAGGGAACCACAATAAGCAGCCATAAAAACGCTCCTAAAGTTACGCCGTTTAACGTAGAAGGAGAGCCTAAACACGATAAAAGAAACTCCATGCTTAAGGAAAGTAGACAAGATGAAAAATATTCCACGAGCAGCTTTTTTTTAGAGATGCGGAAAAAAGCTGCAGGAGAGCCTGCTCCAAAAAGATAGGTAGAATACCAAAAGCGTTTCCCCACAAAATACAAGATCGATGCAGCGGCTAGGTTCAGTAAGTTCATAAGTACAGTGTAGTAACGTTTATCCGCCTATAGGCAAAGTAAGCACAGGCCCTGCAGATTGTACTTCTTGCGACTGTAAATTGTACAGCTGTAATAACAGAACAAACGTTTTTTTCGATAAAAGATCATCATCTCGGATGAAAAACCAATGATCTTTATAATAGATCGATACATAAGATCGTCTTGGTCTACATTTAGAGCAGTAAACCCGCATAAGCTCTCCTACAACATCGTGCCAATCAAACGCTTCTCCCTCTGTTCCAAGGGTAGTAGGTGCGTAGCCAAAAGCAATATCTTCTTTCGGTACTTTTACACCGCTCGATAAATAGTACATGCATGATAAAATCGAGCGGGGCATGATGCCAATTTTCCCTTTTTTATTAAAACCAAGTTCTAAGTTCAATACGTAGTGCTCATTTTTTATCACCACGCCTGATAAAAGCCCTGCAAGCTGATCTGCTTCTTTGCTACCTAAAGGAAAAGCAATTTGCAGTAGGTACGCTTTTTTATCAGGGGTAGAATGCTCTTTTGGACACTTACTGATCTTCACCCCAATTTGCAGTTCTGAGCGCTTTTGAAAATAACGAAAAAGCTCCGTTACCTCAAAAAAACTTTGGTATTTAGGGATGTATTCTGGAATAGGTCCCGAGGCTTCTGGTGCATTTAAAAAGTCATCAAAACTCTGGATAGCTAGACGAAATACCAGATCTAAATCCCAACCAGATAAGATGACTCTTTGTAGCGTAGCAAGCTCAATAGGACTTAACAATTGTGAGGCAAAGGCGTGTCCTTCTAAAGGCGTATACTGAATCGTTGGCTGGTTTTGCCAAAAGACTTCTCCACCTAATATCGAGGGGTTATCATTGGTAAATCCTGGTATAGGGATTTCTGCTGTTCCCGTTGTTCGATAAGTGAATTGGGTAGTTACATTACTTACATTTAAAAAAAAAGGGGTATCTAAATACCGAAGCCGCACAAGATTGAGAAGCATCTGCTCGTTATTTGTCATTTGCAAAGATTGGTTGTAAGCAGCCCTTCCCCCCATTCCGTACAAAGTAGACTGGCTGCTTACACTACAAGAGCTTGTTAGTATACAAATCATCACAAGAAAAAGAACAATCGATCCACGCATGTTTTTTTTGTAAGAAAAATGGGATTTAAAATCCATTCATCCCTGAGAATTTTTCAAAAATTTTCTAAAAAGTTGATAAAAAACCCTTATTCAAAATAAATTTATATTAATTTTTTTATCACATTTAAGTGGAGTCACTCATGCCAAATAAAATTCCTCAGTCAATAAATACAGACAATACACCCATTACCAATTGGGGCTCTCTTTCTTTTGCTTTAGGATTAGGTGGTTCAGTAGCTGCCTTAGGTTGTACAGGTGCATTGACCGTTGCTGCCATTCCGTCTTGTATATGCACAGGAGTTGCATGCGGTATTGTAGGCGGAAGTTATAAATTATTACAAAAAACTGAAAAGACTTATAACAGTCTTGAAAACAAGGCTGCTAAAACAGTAGACATCGCAGCTGTTGCGATATCAGAACGTACTAGTGATATAGCAAGGAAGCTAGGAGATGGCGCAGAGTGCACAATGAAAGGATTTAAATACAAAGTAGAGCAATGCGCAAATGTATGTATTATTATAGCTGTAGCAAGTACATGTTTCTGCCTATCATTTGGAAACAACATGGTCACTGCAAGTACATGCATGAATCGTGAGAGTCAGTACTGCATGTATTCGCGAACATTTTTTAAAGTAACAACAACTGTAGGTATGGTTTTTACGGCACGTCTAGGTGTATTAGGTTGGCAATATACTCACCCTCAAGATACGAAACTAAACGCTAAAACCTTGTGAATATATTTCTCGTAATACGAAAAGAGATCGAAGAAGAAAAGCCGTCTGTTATATAGCGCATTAGACTTCTACTCATACCTAAAAGAAAATAGTAGGTGCCCCTTGCAACATTGCTCAAACCTTCAAAATGATTAAGGCAAATCAAAGCAAAAACTGCGTTGGTTTTGAGCGCGGTGAAAAAAGCTTTGGCCGGTTTTTTTTCGTTTGCTACTTCGTCTAATGCAATCTTTTCATAAGAGCGGAGGAAAATCTCGGCTACTGTAGGCAAAATAAAGCATTGAACAAAGCGCCTTGCAGCTTCTCTAATACCTGTTGAATGACAAAGGGAATGAGACAGGATCAAGTTAGAAGAACAAAAACTACCGGTTAAGAAAAAAGAGCTGATTTTATGCGCTACATAACCTAGAGGAAATGACAAAAGCGCACCTACAGCTATATGAAAAATCGCATGTTTTTCTTTGAAAAAATCGGGCATACCATCTTCTACAACGGGGGTAAAAAGAGTGGAAAAAGCTGCTTGAATAGTTACGCCAACAAACACACTATAAGCAAGAAGTACAGGGCTTAAAAATGCAACATACGATGCAAAAACATGGATAGCAAGCTGAGAAATGGTATCTACTGTAGGAGTCTGAATAGCCGCACAAACTGTTTTATCGATGCGTAAAAAATTTTCTAGAGAAGACTTCACATGGTTGCAAAATCGGCGCTCAATAGGCAGAGACTCTTCAGCTGAAGGTAATTTTTCGGGTACAAAGTTGTTTACAGAAGATACCATAGAAGATTCGCCTGAAAAAAGATTTATACTTACGCATAATTTACAGCAATCCCTTTTGAAGGGCAAGAAAAAACATAGACTTTTTCTATCTTTTATGGGAGGGTATTTTGTATGTGTTTAGCTATTGAATTACGCAATCTTACCAAACACTTTTCCCTAAAAAAACAGATTGTCACTGCTATTTCTCAATTAGATCTCTCGATACAAGAGGGAGAAAAAGTAGCATTCATAGGACCTAATGGCGCAGGGAAATCCACGACTATTAAGATGTTAACAGGGATTTTACACCCTACGTCTGGAGAGGTGTTTGTATTGGGTAAAATTCCTTCGAAACAAAGAAAAGAGCTAGGGTTTTGTATCGGCACTGTCTTCGGACAAAGAAGCCAGCTTTGGTACCATTTACCTCCAAAAGATACCTTTGATCTTTTGGCAAAAGTATATGAGCTCGACAAAAACTCTTACCTAAACCAGCTCAATTTTCTTATTGAGCTATTTGAAATC
>CALBPE010000035.1 GCA_937899275.1 uncultured Chlamydiae bacterium | reverse complement strand
GTCTCGTTGGCTTAACCGCCTCTATTGTCTACGCAGCGCCTTTAGGTATACTGCCTAGTCTATTGAAAGGGGGCGTGGCCATTATTTGTGTTAGAGAGGCCTATATTATTCGAAAGACGTTTAGTGAAAAAATTGCTGAAAATTTAGAGCTATCCTGCTCGCTTGAACGTTTTACTGAGCTGCTGAACAAAGTAACACCAAAGACCGAAGATCAGAATGTGTATGAACATTATCAAGCATGTTTACAAAAGAAAGGACAAGAGGTAGGGCCGTATCAAATGGAATTGTCTAGGAGTTTAAGTAAGGCTCGCTTCAATGATTACAGCCTGGAGGCTCATACGGCTATAAACAAAAAACAGAATCTACAACTTGCTTTTGACGAGACTTCTAATTTACTCCACTGCGGATCTAACAACCGATCTATTAAAAGCTTTTGGAGTGAAGGCACAAAAAAAATATTCTTGGAAAGCGCTTATAATTATACGCTTAAGTATGCTTTAGAGAATCCTGACGTACTACCCGATTTGAAAAATGAGATACTACAAAAATTTGATTTCAAGGATAGCAGCGTTTTTCAGCGCGCTTGGCTTGTGGGTTCGCGCTTCTTTTAAGATAAAGAGTTTCTAGTTTGTTTAGAGATGTCAAAGAGCTAAAATTTATTCAGGTTTTAGCTCTTTTTATTTCATATTGAAATGATTGTTAAATCGAATTTTAATTATTCATATTAATTTAATAATGTATATTTTATAATTAAATCATAATGTGTGATAATTTATTTTTAACTTGTTGTTTTTTTTCATATACGTTTTAAAATAAGTAGTTTAAATCAATAAGGGATTTTTATGTCGAGCCTTCCTTCTTGTACGCAGTCTCTTATTCCGAAAGAGCGCCCTTCGCATTGCGCGATGCAAAAAAGCTTTAAGGATCGATTGGCGTTCATTAAAGTGGCTACAGTAGCGTTAGCTGTTTTAGGGGTAGTCGGATCTGTTGTCTCTTTTGTCTATGCAGCTCCCTTGGGTCTAGTAGCCAGCGGCTTTGTAGTAGCGCTCTCTTTGATTGCTATTCGAGATATATGGGAGATTCAAAAGGGGATGCGCCAAGCAGGCGCTTGTAGAAGTTCTTCGGCGTCAGATTCTAAGCTATCAGGCGATCGTTTAGTTCAGTGTGCAGCGCTTCTTTATATAAATTGTGTGGACAGGCTTGGAGGGATAGCTACAGATGATACCGATACGTATACTTCTCATTTGCGCCAGTATATTTTTACAAAATTTAAAAAATACTATTCTCCAGATCTGCAATCAGTGAAAGGGCGGCTATCTCCAGAGCAAATCGAAAAAGTATGGGACCAAACCGACAAGTTATGCCGCTTTGGTTGTCTGAATCAAGGAGATCTCAATTCTGAAAAAGAAGCATTACGAGATGAGATCAATCAATCGATGATTACGTTTACAATGCAGTATAGCCCGCGTTTTAAGAATGCAGATACAGCAGGTTCAAATTGCAACAGACAGTCTATTTTTGCTCGCACTTGGCTTGTGGGCGCGAGGTGTTTTCAGGGCGTTTAACGTTTTTGTAAAGGCCTTAAAAGCGGTCATAATACACGCTAGTGAGCTCGTTCCAACTAGGAATGGATTTTCCCTCGGTCTGTAAATATTTGCGATCAGAGGAAAATTTTTGGATAAAACAGTCTAAAGCTTCTTGATCTATCACCTGCATTTTTCCACTATCGTATATTGCGGCAAGTCTTTCTTTAGAAGATAAATCATCGCTCCAAAAAAGATACAATGTATCTGCATTTTGGAAATAAGCCGCCATTCTTTGCGGAAAGAGAAGGGATTTATTGATGGCATCTTCAGGTGTAGATTGATAAAACTTTTGCACCTCGTTTCTATGCTGGATTGCTTCGCGTTGAAACGACTCTTTACAATAACAAAGAAGTAAAACGATCTCATAGCCTGCATTTTTTATTTTCGGTAAAAATGTATAGATATGTCCACCGGTTGAGGTAGTTCCATGGGCGATATCTCTTTTCTCAGAAAAGGCTTCTTCTAGAAGGGTTAGTGCAATATAATTTGATGCGCCGCGCCATTTTTCATAGGCGGCTTTTCTGGCTTCTGTATACTCCTTGTAGTCAGCAGTTACCCTATTGGATAGAGATTGGCTATAGTAAGTATGCGCCATAAACTTTAACCCCCTTTGGTCGGGATCGATATAGCACACTTCTGCAAATAGGGGAGAGCTTGCTAAAAATCTTTCTAAAATTGTGCTTTTTCGCGCTCCAGGAGCGCCTGCAGTTGCGATGTATAACGGGCGCTTTTGGGCTGCGCTTTCTTGATGCTGCAGGCAGATCTCTCGAATCGCTGTTAAGTCTTTTGCGATGGCAGATTTTTCTACTTCATTGTATCCCTGAAGGTGAGAGGCGATGGATTTAGGTGAGAAAAATAGATACCCTTCTGCTGAGAGTGTTATTGGCAAAATGCAAAAATGTAGAATAGTTAATAGGGTAGCGGTCCATTTTTTCATATTTAAGCCTTGGATAATATTTTTCCCACGTATCCTATTTTTCAAATGAATATTTTGCAAGGGGTTTTTGTTTTCTTATAATCTGATTTTATTTTTAAAATTAAAATTATTAATTGTTTGATTTAAAAACTATTTATTAGTAAAAATACAATTAAAGGGGATGTTAATTTAATTAAGTTGGCTAAGATGATTTGCCAATATATTAGGATAAGGGAGGGAAGCTATGTCCGATATACAAGATCCAGCAGGAGAAAACTGGGAAGAGCGCGCTGCAGACAACTCGGAGAGCGCCTCTGCAGAAGTAGGTGAGAGCCTCGATGTGATTGATCGAGAAGAACACATAAAAGAAGATGCAAAAAGTTATGCAGCAGGGGAAGTGCCCCAGTCTTATCTATTTGATCCTGAAAGGTTTTTACCTTTAAACTCTGAAAAGCTTTTGAAAAAAGCAAAAATCGAACGCTCGATTGAAGAGCTGGAGCAAGTCACAAGAGACGAGATCACAAGTATTCATAAATTTCAAAGAGCAATCGATGAGTGGGAAAAAACGATTGATAAAGATAAAGCCTTAATCGATAGAAATAAAATGGTGATTCGTCAAAATAACACCGATATCAGCTATGATGAGAAAAACCGCGACTACTGGTGGAGAAGAGCAGAAAATGTCGCCGGCGACTTTGGCGTAGCTGCGGCTTCTAATGACAAAGACACTTGGGCTTGGTTTATCAAAAAACATGGACTAAAAACAGCGGAAGGAACTCCTATTGATGAGACCTCTGGATGCGTGGAAGAGCTTTGTAACGGCAGCTCTAATAATTTAGTAGCGAAATACAAAGTAGCTGGTAATAAATATGATATGGCCAAAAACCACCGGGAAAAAGAAAACCTTCGTTTGATTTCAGAAAATGCGCACTATAAAAAAACGGTCAGCACCTTGCAGCGCTATGTCCAGTCAACCTACCAAAATAAGGTGGAGCCTTTACAAGATGGAGTACTTCTTTTAAAAGAGCTGATTGCGAAGTTGCGTGGGTTTTTATCCCAGCCAGAGGCAACATTTGGTGATCTTAGAGAGTGGGCAGAGGCATTTTTAAATCAGTACCTGATTGAAAATCCACAAACCCCGCAGCATGCGATCACCGATTTTAGAAAGTGGGCATCGATTCCTCTTCCTTCAGAAAATCATTAACTGTTTTTGCTTGAGGCTAGCTTGTCGAGCTAGCCTTTTTGTCTTTTTTTTTATCTCTTCCCTCTGTAAATTGAGTAATAAGGTGGATTTGATGGATTGGATCGATTGTTTTGATGTGTTTTTATTTGATTTTGATGGTCTTCTTGTGGATACAGAGCCCGTTCACTACCGCGCTTATTTAGAAACTGCAGAGCGCTTTAACCACCCTTTTCCCTGGAGTTTTCAAGAATTTCTCTCTTTTGCCCATATCTCTTCAAAGGCCATTCAATCTGCTTTTTTCTCTTCTAAGTCTCCCTTATGGCAGCGCCTTGATTGGCAGGAGTTTTATAATGAAAAAAAGCGGCGCTACTATCAGCTATTAGAAATGGCAACAGTAGAGCTTGTTCCTGGAATACAACCCACTTTAGAGTATCTACAAAAAAAACAGGCTGCATCTGTTATTGTTACAAATTCTCCAAGATCTCATGTAGAAAATATCCAGAAAAGTATTCCTTTACTGCAAAGTGTACAGCATACGATTGCAAGAGAAGATTACAGCGATCCTAAACCCTCTCCTACATGCTATGAGCTTGCCATCAGCCGTTTTGCACCTGGTGCAAATGCAAAAGTTGTTGGATTTGAAGATAGCCTTCGTGGGATTCAGGCGGTAAGTCAAACAAAGGCTTATCCCGTTTTAGTAGTAGATCCTTTATACCCTTTGTTAGATGAAGCTAGGCAGTATGCTAAAGCGTATACACCAAGATTAGACCAGCTGACAAAACAGCAGGTAGAGGGCTTTTCTACGGGTAGTGTACATCGACTAGAAAAAGGCCTTTAGCAGGCGCGGGTTTTCCTAGTTTTTTTCTGTCTTTTCCGTTTAAGATATTTTGCAGCACCTTTTTTGTGATTTTGGAGTCGAGAAGGGCTCCCATAAGATTTCTGACCATCTTGTATAAAAAGCCATCTGCCTCAAATCGAAATACAGCTCCATAGTCTTTTGGATGCATGGTAATTGCGCGGATTTCTTTATAAGGGTTTTTTTCTTGGCTACCTGCATTTACAAAGCTTTGGAAATTATGCTTTCCAATAAGAACGCCTGTTTTTTCTTCAAAAAGAGCCTGATTAAAATCAAGAATATGATGGGTATACAGCCTAAGACTAGGGTCGTATACAGGCGCAATTTGTACGCGGTACTCATAGACCTTACCTACCGCGCTATAGCGCGCATGAAAACTTGTGTCTACCTCCTCTAGAGATAAAATGGAG
>CALBPE010000034.1 GCA_937899275.1 uncultured Chlamydiae bacterium | reverse complement strand
TCTGTAATCAATAGAGAAAGACCGTAAAACACTTCTTTTCGGGAGATATAGGCAAAAGGAACATGATTTGCCAACTCCTTTAAAGAACTTCTCAAAGCAAGGCGCTCTTTTTCTTCTATAGGTTGGTCGATATTCATGTAAAGATCAAGACGGCTACAAGAAAGAGTCCAGGCAAGCAGATCTTCCATCGATCTTCTAGGAGAGCTCACCTCTTTGCTGCGCAAAAAAGCCTCTCCTTTTGCCAAGGCTTCACGAACGGTTAACATCATTAACCAGAAAGTTGCTGTTGATAAAAATGAGATACAAGAGCGTTGGTGATCTCATCGAGATACCCTGCGATCACCGCATCTAGATTGTAGGCAGTAAAACCAATCCGGTGATCTGTCAATCGATTTTGAGGAAAATTGTATGTTCTGATCCGTTCTGATCGGTCGCCAGACCCTACTTGAGATGCGCGAAGATCTGCAATTTTCTTTTCTTCTTCTGCGCGCATTTTTTCGCGGATTTTTGCGGATAAAATCCGCATAGCTTTGTCTTTATTTTTATGCTGCGAGCGCTCGTCTTGGCAGCAAACCACAGTACCTGTAGGGATGTGCGTAATACGAACCGCAGAATCAGTGACGTTGACATGCTGACCTCCCGCTCCAGAAGCTCGGTACGTTTCTATCCTAAGATCGGCATCTTGGATAGAAATCTTTTCCTCTTCTGAAGGTTCCATAAGAACAGCTACAGTAATTGCAGAGGTGTGCACTCTACCCTGCGTTTCTGTAACAGGCACCCTTTGCACGCGGTGAGTTCCCGCTTCATATTGCATCTGGCGAAAAACGCCTTTACCAGAAACTACAAAAACGTATTCTTTGAAGCCTCCTGCGTCAGAAACAGTAGCAGAAAGTGTTTCAAAGGCCCATTTTTTTTCTGCGGCAAAGTTCTTGTACATACGCGCGCAGTCGCCCACGAAAATAGCAGCTTCATCTCCCCCTGTGCCCGCTCGTATTTCTACAATCGTATTCCGATCGTCATTGGGATTAGGAGGAACTAAAAGCGCTTCTAATTCTGACTGGGCTTGTGGAAGGGATTTTTCTAAAGATTGGATATCTTCTTTGACCAAGCTTAGCATTTCTTCATCTGTTTCCTGCTCTAAAATAGAACGGTTATCAGAAAGCTGCTTGGAAAGGCTTTCCCAAGTAGCAAAAGCTTGCTTTAACTGGGTTAAATAAGAGTGTTCTTGCGTAAGCTTGCGGTAGGATTCTTGATCAGATAAAGTCTCAGGTTTACCTAATAGCTCCTCCACCTCTTCTAGCCTGGCTAAGAGGCGGCGAACTTTTTCCTTCATGACTTTTTCTTTTTCTTAAGAGAAGCTTCTTTTTCGAGCTTTTCTCTTTGCTCTTGGTCCCGTTTTTCTTGCTCACGTTTTTTCTGATAACGTTTTGCAAATCGACTGACTCTTCCTTCAGAGTCGATGAATTTCTCGCTACCTGTGAAAAATGGGTGGGAAGCAGAAGAAACTGCCAATCGGACGGTAGGGTATGTTTTCCCCTCGTGTTCCGCAGTTTCTGTAGGCTGCATAGTGCTGCCAATAACAAATTTCTCCCCGGTAGATGAATCTACAAAAAGAATATCTTGATAAGGAGGGTGTTTAGACTGTTTCATTGTGAAAAACCTTTTACTTTACGAAATCTTTTATAGGTAAATTCTATTTTTTCTCTGAAAAAAAAACAAGACTTTTCCCTTTTGAAGAAAAGCCTTGTTTCGTCTAGTTTTCTAGATTCTCAGCTAGAATACGTCAGAAAAAACTTTAACGAAAAATAGACAGATGCGATCTGATGAACAAAGCCGCATAACGAGCTAGAAGGTTACATGCCCTTGTCAAAAGAGATTTGGCTTTCAGATTCGTACCTTTAGTCTTTTTTCGTGTGGTAGTGCCGCTTGTAGGAGAAATACTTGAAGAGAAACGGATCAACCCGCCGTTCTCGTGCTGGGATGCTAAACCACTAACTCTCTTTTTTATAGCAGACGCTTCTTTTGGATCTATAAAAGAGCCCCTTCGAGATGTAAGCGGGCTAGTCAAGTTTGAATCTGTATTAAATTCCGCTATTGTTTTCGGTATTATATTTGTCATAAAAAATTACCTTTGTAAATTATTTAATGCATCATTTCGATCCTACGGGCGGTTATTTAGCAAATAGATTTTAGAATCCCACAAAAAAAGATGATAAAAACAATTCTGGAAAGGAAAACCCGCCCCCTTTATGATGAAAGACTATGTATACGGAAACATTTCAAGGAAGTCCTGAGAAAACCCCTGCATCTATTCGGTGGATCTTGCTTTTGATGCTGGCAAGCAGCATGTTTTGGATCATCTGTAGCAAGATTTTTCCTCTGTTTTCTTTTTCTTATTTACTGCCTGTATTTTCCTTGAGCCAAAGTGCGTTGGCTAAAGGGTATCTTTGGCAACTGATCACCTACCCTTTTACGCAGCCTGTGTTAGGTTCTGTATCTTTTAATTACTTAATCGACTTAGGTTTTAAACTCTACATCACTTGGGTCTTCGGCTCTTCTTTAGCGCAATCTAGAGGAGAAACCTCTTTTTTACGCCTTTTTTTTTCAGGCATTATTGTTACAGGCCTTTTGACAGCATGCGCCATGTACCTTACCGGATCTTTTGTGCCGCTTATGGGAGCGCATAGCGCTTTGTATACGATACTGATCGCTTGGATGCTGTTGAACCCTTATGCAAAAATCTATGTGTTTTTTACCATTCCGTTGAGCGTTACATTAGCGATATTAAGTGTATGGGGCATCAATCTTTTCTTATCGCTTTTAGACGGGCACATGACCCATTTTGTAGCTTATCTAGTAGCAGGTGTTTATGGATACATGTACGCTATTCGGTATTATCAAGGCAGAAGCCCTTTTCGTTATTTACGCTCTTTTGAATGCTTTCTCCAAGATTTTCAATGGAAACGAGTGAAGCGAAAAAAAGGAGCTGTTTACGATTTTAAAACCGGAAAACCGATTTCCGAGGAAGAGGCTTTTATGGACGCTATGCTGGAAAAAATCGCCACAAAAGGAAAAGAGAGCTTAACAAAAGAAGAGATCAAAAAGATGGACGAGATCTCCAAGAAACGCTCTTAATTCAGCTCAAGGCCCTTTTTTTCTTTCCGCTTTTTTTGGAAAAATGCGCGAAGTAAATCTGCCGACTCTGCCTCAAGAACGCCGCCTACAATTTCTACCTGATGAATGGGATGTTTCTTAGCAAAAAGATCGACAAAACTACCGTTTGCTCCTAAACGAATATCTTTTGCTCCCCATACAACGCGCTTTACCCTACATTGAATAATCGCACCTGCACACATGACGCAGGGCTCTAAAGTTGTGTATATAGTTGCATCAATTAAACGCCAGTTTTCTACAAAATCTGCACAAGTGCTCAAAGCAAGCATTTCTGCGTGCGCCGTTGCATCTTGCAAAAGCTCAACCTGATTGTAGCCTTTAGCCACAATACGATCATCTAACACCATCACAGCTCCAACGGGAACTTCGTCTTTAGCGTAAGCTTTTTTTGCCTCAGCTAAAGCTTGCTTCATGTAAAAAATATCTTTTTCTAACATAAAAAATCTTTTTGAAAAAAATGCGTTTCACGCTTGGAAAACAGAAATCTCGGGATTTCTTGATTTATATCAAGCTATGCTCTAAAATGATATGTATAAATTATATACCTCGCAACCGCTATTTTAGGGAGAAAGATTTTCCATGTCGCTAGATAAAGGCACGAAAGAAGAATTAACAAAAAAATTCCAATTGCACGAAAAAGACACCGGGTCTGCTGACGTGCAAATCGCTATTTTAACCGAAAGAATTGCTGAGCTTACAGAGCATCTAAAACTTTCTCCTAAAGACCACAGCTCTAGACTCGCTCTTCTTAAGCTAGTTGGTCAGCGTAGAAGGCTATTAGACTATCTGAATTCTACAGATACAAAGCGTTATCAAAATTTAATTACGCGCCTGAATCTCAGAAAATAAGCCTATCTCGATTCAGCACACTATCAATCATCACGTGAAATTTGAAAGAATAGAAGCCAAAGGTAAGATACTCGGTATTTATCTTTGGCCTCTATTCTTTCTTCTATTTTATACACCTTAAGGAGAAATTATGAAACGAGAATACATTGAAGTTCTTATTCATGGCAAAAAGCTTGTTTTTGAAACGGGAAAAATTGCCCGTCAAGCTGGTGGATCTGTTTTAATCCATTTAGAAGAAACAACCGTTTTAGCTGTTGCATGCGCGGCAAAAGAGCCGATGGAAGACATCGACTTTTTACCTCTTCGCGTAGATTACCAAGAAAAATTTTCCTCTGCAGGAAAAACCCTTAGCGGTTGGATCAAGCGAGAGGGACGGCCAACAGAAAGAGAAACTCTAGTCTGTAGACAAATCGACAGGCCGATTCGTCCTTTATTTGAAGATGGCTATTACAACGATACGCAAATTCTGTCTTATGTATATTCATACGACGGGAAAAATAAACCCGATGTACTTGCCATATGCGCTGCATCTGCTGCTTTAACCCTTTCAGAGATTCCGTTAATCAAACCAGTTGGCGCTGTACGCGTAGGAAAAATCAACGGCTCTTTTGTGATCAATCCTACAGAAGCAGAAATGCAAGAGTCTTCTTTAGACCTTGTCCTTGCAGGAACAAATGATGCTATTTTAATGATCGAAGGGTACTGCGACTTTCTACCAGAAGAAGAGCTATTACAAGCAATCGACTTTGGACATGTCGCAATTCAAAGTATTTGTGATGCGCTTCTCAAATGGCAAAAAGCAATCGGCAAAGAGAAAAACCGAGCCGCTTTAAGACCCGTGCCGCAAGAAGTAGTGTATGAAGTGGAAAAAATTGCTAAAGACCTTTTAGAAGAAGCGCTAACAGTTGAAGGCAAGCAAAATAGAGCAGATCTACTTGGAAAGGCGCAAACCATTGTTATGAACGCTCTTTGCGGTGAAGAAAACGCGCGTTTCAACTCAAGAGATGTAAAAATTGCATTTAAAAAACTCTCTTCTCAGCTCATGAGAAATATGATTTTAGAAAAAGGTGTCCGTATCGATGGAAGAAAAACCGACGAGATCCGTCCTATTGATGTAGAGCATGGCATTTTCCCCCGAGTGCATGGAAGCGCTCTTTTCACACGAGGAGAAACGCAAGCTATTGCCACTTGTACATTAGGTGGGGAGACCATGGCGCAAAAATTTGAAAATCTACAAGGCGAAGGCGCGCAGCGTTTTTACTTACAATACTCCTTTCCTCCATTTTCTGTAGGCGAAGTAGGTAGAGTAGGTCCTGCTAGTAGAAGAGAGGTAGGCCACGGTAAGCTCGCCGAAAGAGCGCTTGCAAGCACTCTGCCCTCTCAAGAAGAATTCCCCTACGTACTCCGCGTAGAGTCCAACATCACAGAATCCAATGGATCTTCATCTATGGCTTCTGTTTGCGGTGGATGCATTGCTCTTATGGATGCAGCTGTCCCGATTAAAAGACCTATATCTGGAATTGCTATGGGACTGATTTTAGAAAAAGATCAAAGCGCTATTTTATCTGATATCTTAGGAACAGAAGACTTCCTTGGCGATATGGACTTTAAAGTCACAGGAGACGCAGAAGGCGTCACAGCATTTCAAATGGATATCAAAGTGGAAGGCATTACTAAAGAGATCATGAAGCGCGCTCTTGAGCAAGCAAAAAAAGGGCGGATACATATCTTACAAGAAATGCTCAAAGCTCTACCAGAGTCTAAATCTGATCTTTCTCAGCACGCTCCTCGTATTGAAAAAATGCAAATCAATCCTAGTAAAATTGGCGTGGTGATTGGTCCCGGTGGAAAACAAATTCGGGCGATCATCGAAGAAACAGGTGTAGAAATCAATATCGTAGATGATTCTGGAACGGTCTTTATCTCTTCCACTAATCAAGAAGGGATACAAAAAGCTAAAGATATCATCTTTGGTTTAACCGCAGAAGCAGAAGTAGGTAAGATCTACGCAGGTAAAGTCACTTCTATTGTAGCTTTTGGTCTATTTGTAGAAATTCTTCCAGGGAAAGAAGGCTTATGCCATATTTCAGAGATTTCTCACTCTCGGATCAATAACCTCGCTGACTTATATAAAGAAGGCGATGCGATTGAAGTCAAAGTACTAGATGTTGATGACCGCGGCAAAATTAAGCTGAGTCATAAAGCGCTTTTACCAAAAAACGAAGAACAAAAAGCGTAATACCTTCTGGCGGGAATGATCCATTCCCGCCGCATTCTATATAACCGTCATACACCAAACAGCTTCCACCAGACAGCTTCTAGATCACATCTGTTTTCCGCAGAGATTTTGTAGAGCATCAAAAGAAAGAGCACCTATTTACTACATCTTTTTAAAAAAAATAGAACGCAGCTATTTAAAGCGCGCTTTCAAATAGAAGATTTTGCGGCATTTTCACTATAAGAAAGCAGCATCAAATTTCTTTGATACTGCCTAGTATATCTATAATACGACTATCTAGAGTTAAGCTGGACCTGGCTGAGGATCAGCAGAAACATCTGAAGTAGGCTCTATTTTAGGTGGTTTTGGAGGAGGCGTAACTTTTTGTAGCTCATCTAAGTCTTTTAGGCGCTGCCGTTTTTTCTCTTCACTCCAAGAGCCGTCCATAATCGCTTTGACATCTTCTGCATCTAATGTCTCAAATTCCATGAGCATCGCTGTCATAAGCTCTACCTTATCTTTATTTTCTTCGATAATAGCGTAGGCTCTATCATATGCAGATTGTACAATCGTATGGATTTCTTCATCGATTTTTTTAGCTGTCTCATCAGAATAGGTTTTTTCCACTGTATTGGACATACCTAAATACTTGCCCGATTCGGAGCGCTCATCATAAGAAACTAAGCCTAAATCATCGCTCATACCCCATTCGCATACCATGCTACGAGCAAGGGATGTCGCATGGGCAATATCTTGCCTTGCACCAGAAGATTGATCATGGACAAATAGATTTTCTGCAGCCCGTCCACCCATAAGAACAGCTAACATATCGATCACTTCTTTTTTCCAATAACCCAAGCGGTTTTTCTTTGGCATAAAATGAGTAGAGCCTAAAGAGCTTCCTCGGGGAATAATCGTCACTTTATCGATAGGATCGTAGTGTTCTACTTTAAGGCCAACAACTGCGTGACCAGACTCATGGTAGGCTGTTGTCTTTTTTTCCGATTCATCCATTTCTAAGCTTTTCCGCTCTTTACCAAAACGCACCTTATCACAGGCTTCTCTTGTTTCTGCAGGAGTCACAGCAGATCTGCCTTTTCTTGCTGCCAAAAGGGCTGCTTCATTTAATATATTTTCTAAGTCAGCGCCAGAAGAGCCCGGCGTTTTTTTTGCGATATCTATTAAGCGAACAGAAGAATCGATCTTAATTTTTCTCGCGTGCACTTTTAAAATTTCATGGCGGCCTTTGACATCCGGTAAATCGAGTACAACGCGCCGGTCAAATCTTCCTGGTCTTAGTAAAGCTTTATCTAAAATATCAGGTCTATTCGTTGCCGCTATGAGTATCACCCCTTCGCGGGTATCAAATCCGTCCATTTCGACTAACAGCTGGTTGAGCGTTTGCTCTCTTTCATCATGTCCCCCGCCGATACCTGCACCTCGGTGGCGTCCTACCGCATCGATTTCATCCATAAAAATAATGCAGGGAGAATTTTTCTTTGCCTGATCGAACATATCCCGAATACGGCTTGCGCCAACACCGACAAACATCTCAACAAAATCTGAGCCAGAAATAGAGAAGAAAGGGCGATTTGCCTCTCCTGCTACAGCTTTTGCAATCAGTGTTTTACCCGTGCCTGGAGGACCTACCAAAAGAACCCCTTTCGGGATTTTTGCGCCTAAGGCGGTAAATTTTGCAGGGTCCTTTAAAAACTCCACAATTTCTTGAAGCTCTTCTTTAGACTCTTCTGCTCCTGCTACGTCTTTAAAAGTGATTTTATTCGCTTCTTTGGTCAAAAGTTTTGCAGGAGATTTGCCAAAATTCATGGCAGTGGAGCCCATACCTTTCATCTGACGCGAAAAAATAAAAAATAAGAGGAGCACCACAATAATTGCCGGCAAAAAGGTGAAGATATAGCTAAGATAATTTGGAGAAGGCTCCTCACTTTTGTACCGCTTTTGAAGAACAGTATTTAAAGGCTGATCAGGGGCGGTAAAGAAGAGTCCTTTATTTTGGCTAAAGTTTTGCCATTCCGATTGCGCTTGAGAAAACCACTGGCTGAAAGATTCATAATCTTGCTTTTCCAACGTATTTGTGGTTACTTCCTTGTTGTTAAAAAACCAGATGACATTTGCAACTTTTGCACGCGCTTTTTTAAGCATAGGGGCTTTATCTTGCAGCTCTTTTGCAATCACAGTGTACTCAGCTACGTTTTCCTCATACAAACGGACTGATCTAAGCGCTTGTAGTCTAATGCCGCTTTTTTTAGCGCCAATGGTATCGCTCACCTTTCGTAAGCGGCGTAGCGCCTCTCCTAATGGATTCATAGAAGAAAAGCTTGTGCTGATGTTTTCTGTTTGTAACTTCAATTCACTAAGCTCTTTTTTTAAAGAAGAAGAGCCTAATCCTAAAGAAGGAGACTGGTATAGTTGGATCAAGGTAAGTAGATTTTCTTTTAAAGAAGCAAGGCCTACTGAACTAGAAATTGTCCGGTATTCTGTTTCTAATTCTTGTAAATTGACCTGATTTAAAGAAGGCGCTTTTTCAATAATCACAGAGTTCATCCGGTCTTTTGTATCAAAGCTTCTGTCTATTACTACATAACCACTTTTAGGCACGGGATCGGCAGAAATAGCTAAAAAATAATTCGCTGCAGCAACAACCCTTGCCTGCAAATTATCTAAAGAGGTATTGAGCTCGCTTTTTTCTAACGAAAGCTGCTTTTGTTCATTGAGCAATTTAAGGTACTGGTAGCGATTTTCCCCCTCTTCTGTTACAGAATCTAAAAACCTTCCAGAAAATGTGACTAAATTATCATTTACAGCCACCTTGCGATTTTGATCTCGATCGACTAGGTGTAGATTTTCCAAATGCTCTAGCTGATGGCTAAATGCGACGCGGCCATTTTTCCCGGTCGATACGCTTTGCAATGTCAAGATCAACAAGATCACTGCAAAAATGAAGACAAGAAAGCCCCCTGGAATGCCTTTTTTAGGCTGAGGATCGTTAGAATTAGCCATGGATATTTTTCCTTACATCATTGGTTTTTTTACATTTGGCGATCGATTGCACCACTCTATTACATCATAGCGCAGATTTTTTCGCAAAAAAGAGCATATACCTAATTGAATATAGATGAACGTAACGATGACATGCTCCCTTTATTATAACCCCGCTCTGATTTTGAGCTATAGCAAAAAAGGGGATATTCTGGGGAGACTTTTCTGAAAATACCCATAAAATTGATGCAAATCAATCGAGACGGTACAACTATTTTCCTGAAAATCACTTTTTTGTAAGGGGTGATGCACCGCGCCATCAGCAGAAATCAGCAGCAAAAGATGGCGCCGTAAAAATAAGGGGATATGCTCTTTTGCCCACATTTTTTGCAGTACATGCACCTGGCTTTTACTTTTTTCTAGATGTTGCAAAAAAGAAAGGTCTTGATCTGATGAAAACAGTAAAAAAGGGGTGATAGGAAAAAACAGCGTTTTTTCTTTTGGAACGAAGTAGTCTGCTTTTCCCATAAAGGGTTTTAACCAGGCGGCTTGATTACTTACGCCGTTTTTTTCTTGTTCTTGCCTTTTTAGTTTGATCGCCGTTTTTTCTCCAATCACCGGTTGCATCTCTGGCGGAAAAAACGTAGTTTTTTTTAAAAAAAACACGCTTCCCCTGTAGACATAAAAGGCGCTTTCTTGAAATGGTAAAGACGCTCCTGACTTCTTCTCATCTAACCAAGATAAAAGGGTATCTATCCAGCTTCTTCTTAAAGAAATCTGCTGTTTTCTTGCTTCTTCTTGGAGGAAAAACCGCTGCGCCGCTCTGCTTTCTTGATCTAACTGATATAGACAAACGCCAAAAGGACCTTCGTAGATCTTTTCTTGGAACGCGCGGTATCTTATCTCTAAATCCTGGGAAAATTCTTGCGCATCATTTGCTAAGCAAACGAGATTTGATCCAATAGATTTACCAAAATGCGTTTCTAATAAGGGGAAAAGTGCATTTCTCAGGCGTGCCCTTAAAAAACGGGGGTCTTGATTTGTCTCATCATCCACATAAGATAACCCTCGAGACTCTACAAACTGCGTCAAAACGGATTTTTCTACCTGCAATAAAGGGCGGAAAATAGGCACATCTTCCCACATACTCGACTCTTGCATACCAAAAAGCCGGTTTAAAGAGCTTCCTTCAAACCATCTTTTAAGAATTGTTTCGGCAAGATCTTGCTTATGATGAGCAAGAAGAACGCCCCTTGTTTGGTAGCGCTTTTGCATCTTTTGAAAAAAACAGTAACGGGCATGGCGCGCATGTTCCTCTAAATTTGAGGTAGGCTCCGTGGGGATTTTCTCAGTATGGCATACAAGGTTTAGGTTATGTATTTCTTTTTTTATAGAAATTTCTTCCTCATCACTTGAGGGCCTCCACCGATGATTGATGTGAAGAACAATCAAAGAAATATCTGGGCGCAATGCCAAAAGAGCATACAAAAGCGCTTTAGAGTCCCCTCCTCCAGAATATCCCAATAAATACGTTGCGTCTTTAGGCTCTTTTTCTAGCCAGGCTTGTAGCGCTTTTTCTATCGCTTTGGGAAGAGGGGTAAAGGAAGTGGGATTTGAATTTAGCATATCGTATACTGAAAATGTATGAAGATTTTTCTCTACATCGCAAGGATCTACTTATATATAGTGAGCTTGACTATGAGCTGCTTTTTGCTGTTTTTACTCATAGCAAAAAGCGCGCAGTCAAAATGCTTATTATCTATGGATATGTATTCCATGCGCTGGTTTTTATTTTACCAGATCATCCACATTTTGCCGATAGCAATTGCAGGCTCTAGCTTTACCGCCTCTTTACTAACCATGAGAAAACTACGACAAGAAAATATTCTACGCTCTTTACTCACAGCAGGCATCTCTTTACGCTACCTCTTATTGCCTATGCTTTTTTGCGCTTTTCTACTATCTTTTGTCACCATCACAGCAATTCATACGGCAAGTTCTGCTAAGCGCTCGCTGCGCGTTTTACTTTTAGAAACAGCGGAAAAAAGCCCTCTATCCCTACTTCGCAATCAAGAAATCGGAGGTGTTGATCTCTGGTTTTCCTCGTCTGAAGATGAGGCTTTTCAATTATTTATTGGAAAACAAAAAAACCGCTTTTTTATCCTTGAAGGAAAGCTCGATGTAAAAGAACATGCCCTAGAGGCAAAACATGTATCTTTTGTATCTTACCACAGACCTTTCGTGGGATTTCCTACAGTGCAAACGACTTTTTATGAAAAAATACAAAGCCCGCTACATCAGCTAGAGGTGATCAAGCCGCCGCCGCAAAGAAAAAAAAATTCCCTTTCTTTTACTGAACTCCTGTTTTCTTCGTTTTTTTCCCCAGAAGAAAGGTTGCATGAGCTCGCCCGCCGGCTATGCCTTGCTCTTAGCCCTTTTTCTTTCACCTATCTTGGATGTAGCTTGCTGAGCGGACAAAGTAGATTTTCCCGCGCTAAACCTTTTGTAATAGGATCGATCTATTTCCTCGGCTTTTTACTTTTGTATGCAGTAGCAAAAAACAGCAAGCCTTTTTGGATCTTAGGCTGCGCGGTATTTGCATTAGAACAGCTGATTTTACTATCTGTATCTACCTTTTTTTTCTATCGAAATCAGCGGGGATATGATGGTTAAATCGATATGGTTTCGGTTTTTATTCTTCAGAATATCTACCCTATACAGCGCATTTTTACTGCTATTTATCGTTCTTTTTGCCGCCATGGACTGCGCGTTTTCTGGAGGACATCCAAGCATCTACCTGTCTGGTTTTCATCCTATTTTTTTCTATTATGTAGCGCGAGCAGTATCGCTTACTCCTTTAGCTATGCCTCTTATTTTTGTATGCGCTGTACTTTGCGTTACCATGAACTTAAAAAAAACAGGAGAAACCGCTGCTTTATTGATTAGCGGACTGAAACCTTCACAAATCTTGTTTCCTTTCTTACTTTGGGCGCTGATTACAGGTCTTTCGATTTCAATTACAGAAGAGTGGCTTAAAGAGCCTCTTCATCGAATAATTGCAGAGCAAGAAGGGAGAAAAATACGTCCAGAAAGCGCCTTTTTACAAGATGGAAGTCTCCTTTTTTGGCAAACAGAAAAAAACGGTTTTTTGCATGAAGTTTTTTGGATAAGGCGCTCTGAGAAAAAACTGCAAGAGATCTGGATGATGCAGAGCTTGGATCTCCACAAAAAGCAGGCCTTTTTTGTCGATATACTCGAAAAAAAAGCGCCTTACGGCTTGGAGAAAACCGCTTCTTATAAAAAAATCAAGATAGCTAAAATGCCCAAAGGTGTCTGGAATAAGGGCGCTTATAGTAGGTTTATGAAAGAAAGCTATTGGGGAATTGACTCTCCTGAAACAAAAGGAAACTATTTTGCAGCGCTATCATTAAGCCTTCTTCCCCTTTGCCTACTTTTTTTTCTATCAAATGGGGTAATTGCGCTAGAAAAAGCCCAAGTGCCAGCGAAAAAAATCGCATTTAGTCTTAGCTTATCTATTGGCTGTTTAGCTCTACAAATGGTAACGAAACAAGCTATTATTCAAGAAACGCTTTCCCTTACAGCTGGATGCAGCGTATCTATAAGCATCCTATTTTTCAGCTGGTTATGCTATAGAAAAGCATCGTCTACTTGAGCTTGGGGATTATGATAAAACCTGTTTGGATCTTTTGTTAACCATATGCCGTATTGTGGAGAGTAGTATCTTCTTTTACGGTATAGCTTATCCGATTCTGCATCTTTTCTCACCCCGGCAAAACGCCACGGATTGATGGATGGGCCCGGCTGCTCTTTTCGGTCCTCACCAAAAAGTGTAAAAGAGACAGATTCTACAACACGCATTGTTTGATCAAGTAGACAAACGGTATTGCCAAATACATCTTGTAAGGGGAAATACCCTTCTTCATTCACTTCTAAAAAAAGGATGGAAGGCATCTTGCCTTTTTCTACTGGTTTCAACGTGCGAAATTCAATCAAAGAGCCGTACTGGCATTTGCCAACTTCTACATCGCCATCATAAATAAATTCTGAAGAATACTTCTTTTCCCAAGCTTTTCCCTTAGCAAGATATACGGTTTTTGCAATCCGCCGGTGCAGGCCGTCATAATCGTAACGAATCTTAAATGCTCCTGGAATAGAATAGACAATCAACCTTCCTAAAGCGTCATAATCGTAAAGGGCTGTTTTATTGCTAAAACGCTCTGATTGTAAGCTGCCATTTTGATCATACGTCCGCTTGCAGCGAGTACCTCTACCTAATTCTGTAACGAGGCCCTTTCTTTCAGCTTGTTGATCTGAAAAAGGCTCCCGAATCCAATAATCGTAGGTTTTAGAAAGGCTGCCTTTTTCCTCTGTAGGATAACCGAAGCTATCATAGAAAAATTCTTCTAAAACCTGCTCACCTGAAATCTCTGACTGCAGCTGTTCTATGTTGCCCTTAGGATGAGTCGAAAGCACTTTTTGGTGTAAGTGCGCCTGACGATTTTCTACAACGCCGCCAGTATTTCCATATACCTTTTCCGTAAGAAATCCCGACTGTTCTCTAAGAGTATTTCCTGCAAGGTCATATTGTAAACATGTATGCGCAAAAATTTCTTTGCCATACGCATCATAGCGGCAGATAGTATCGAGATACAAAGGATCGTAGGAATACGTCACATAAGAATCATCTGCTAATTGCATTTTTGTTCTATTGCCTAAATGATCGTACGCATACTCAATCGAAAAACCATGTTCTAACTGATCGTAGATGAGACTACCCCAAGCGTCGTATCTTCGTTTTGTTTTTTGACCGGTTAAAAGGTCCTTGCAACAGATCATATTCCCGGCAAGATCATACTGATATAAATAGCTGATCGTTCCGTCAGAAGAGTGGATTTTTCTCAAGCGATCTAAAAAATCATACTCATTTCTTACGCTTACCCTATCTGGCTTAATTGTTTCTTGTAATCTACCTGTTGGTGAATACGTGTAGTAAAACGTGCGTTCTTTTACCGAATCTGCAAATTCAGAGATCGAAGCAATTCTTTGCATTGAATCGTATGTGTACCTTTTACTCGCTTTTTTCGGAGAAAGCCCTGGGAAAAAGAGCGTTTCTTCATGAAAAATAAGATTGCCAGAAGCGTCATAAGCATAACGATCTTCTTCTAAGGTTTTGCCATTCGAGATTTTCTCTGTTTTTACCAAGTGGCTATTTGCATCTCTCCACTGGATGGTCACATCTCCAGAAGGACCCTCGATTCTCTCTTCATCTACAAAAACGCCTTTGGCAACTTCTTTTACTTTGTAGCTATAAGATGTGAGATGGCCCTCTTCATCAATACAAGAAAGCGGTCTTGAAAATGCGTCGTATTCCCATAATTTTGTAGCAGGCCGGTTTTGGATAAACTGCGTTTTTTTCACGAGATGATTCTGCATATCATAGGAGTAACTTTCTCGAAAAAGCACTCTTCTTCTAGGAGAATCTTCCTCTATACGCTTCTCGATGACCCGGTCGAGTAAATCGTATTCAAACCTTTTACGAAAGGTAACCTGATCTTTCCTATACACAATAGAAGAGAGGCGGCCAAGCGTATCATAGGTATAGCGCTCCGGTTGATTCAGCCGGGTTTTTTCTACTAACTGCCCTGCAAAATTGTAGGTATAATAAACGGATGTGCCGTCGGATAAAGATTCTTCTACCAAATGAAGCGCATTGTAGCGCCATGTTCTTTGATCTAACAGTTTTTGGGATGGTGAATACACCCTTTCTGCTGTCTTTCTACCAAGACAGTCATAGGTGTAGATGCGGGTGGTATTTCTCTGATTTACATGGGTTTGTAAAAGCCCTCGTAAATCGTAGGTAAAATGCTCTTTTGTACCATCGGGGTATTTGATATAGACCGGTTTTCCATCTATGTTATAGGTGATTTCTCGACCCCCTATAGTAGAGGTTTCTTTGATCATCCGCCCCAAACAATCAAAATGCTGCACTTTTTTATCTTTTGTATATCCCCCCTCTAAAGATGGATTTTTAGAAGTGGTGGTGATGATATGACCCTTTTTGTCGTATTTGTACTCGTCGACCTTTCCTAAATGATTTTCTTGCGAAAGAATGCGGCCTAAAGCATCGTAACGGATTTTTGTAGCGCGGATTTCTTCTCCATCTGAGATGTCTTCTTTTAGTACAAGATGGCCCTCAGGATTATAGGTAAACCTCTCTGCTTTTTTGCTATCTAACGCTTCAATATTGCAGATGCGGTTATTCGCATCGTAAGAAATGAACTCTGTATAAAGAGCGTTAGCCTTTCTAATAGGACGGTTTTTTTTATCATATTGAAGCCGGTTTTCATACTGACAAACGCCTTTTGCATCGCATACTTCTTCTTTGACGATATTTCCATGAAGATCGTAATGCAGCTGCGTTGATTTCAAAGGCACTTCTACTTGCCTATCCATGTCTAAATACGCCGTAGTAATAAAATCAGGCATACCGGATAAAAATGCATCTTGCCTTCTTTTCACTCTTTGTATCGAGCGGTGACTGACTCCAGTAAGATCTCGCTCGTCTCTATCGACTCCATCATCTTCTATAGTGCAGATGAGCTGAGCATTTTGATCGTACTGATAAAATGTTCTGAGAGATACATTTTCTCCCGTTGTCAACTTAGCTAGCAGTAGATTGGTCTTTTTATCGTAAAAAAACTTGGTGTGGAGAGCCCCCTTTTTTTCCGATAGCAAAAGGTTTTTCCCATCAGTGCTATACACTCTTTTAGTGGAGCGGTATTCCGCTGCGCTTCTGTCAGGCAAAAAGTTATGGAGAGTAATAGGATTGGATTTACCCGTGATATCACCATAGACTCTAAGTTCTGATACATTACCAAAAGCGTCGTAAAAATATCTCTCTGACGAGTAGCACTTTCCGCTAGCATCGAGCCTGGACTTTGCAAGTAAATAGCAAAGGCGATCTTGTAAAAGGTCGGGATTACTCGGATTATGCCGGTAAGATGAAGAAGATACGTTCTGCCAAGAAAGGTGCTTTTCTTCACCCCAAGCAAATACATCTTGATGCGATAAAATCTGCCGGTTTGCCTCTTTATAATAATACTCCACTCTTTCTAAACGGAAAAGGGCGTTATAGCGGTAGACGGTTTTATTTCCCTCTGCGTCAAACACTTCGGTATAACCGCCGTTTTGCCGGTATTTCCCAGGAAAGTAATTGAAACAATACTTCTTAACGAAGTGACCATCTTCTCCTATGTGGGATAAAGAGCGGACTTTTTTATTTCTTCGGTCTCGACTGCGGTAGTAGCGCACTCTTTTTGTTTTGTCTTCAGGCAACTTGTAGTCTTTAATTAACGAAGTGCCGGGATGGTAGGTAAAGTGTTTTTCTGGATGCTTTGTACTCATCACGGTATACAGATTTTTTCTGGTCTCATCATCTTCACGAAACACATAGGTAATGAGCTGGCCGTCTGATGTTTCTGCCTGGAGAAGGTCTTTTTCTCTTCCCCAGAAATGAAACCGGATCCAAGCAAATGTAGATGTACCAGAGGCATTTTGCGTTTTGATTGAAGTCAAATGCCTAGATTGTAAGGATTCATAGGTGTAGATAATCTGGTTTCCGTTAGGGAGAGTCTCTTTTTCAAGTCGGTAGGTAAATGTATCTTTTTTTCCCCGGCTATGCTCGGGGTGTACGATGCGTTTATATTGTCTTTTTCGTCCTGATGGGGAAAAAACGACAAAAGATTTTCCCTTGTAATCCATATCGATATACTGGCGGCGCATCGCGTAGTGCGCCTGCACATTCGTGTAGGTGTTTTCCTGCAAATTCTCTAGAAAGTCTTTTTCATCTACCTCAAGCCTAAGCGTACTTAGGCCAGTAGATGTATTTGTCTGCGCGCCTTGGCGCCTGTAGAGTAAAGGAATATAATCATCTTCAATTACAGTAACTGCGATATCATATTCATGTGTCTTATGAGAAGATGCGTTAGAAGGAAGCGTCCATTTTGCTTCTGCTAGTAAATGCGAATCGGCAAACCAGCCGTGAAACACTCCCCCTTGATCTGACTTGGTGCTCAAGTAATGCATCGTAAAAGAAATAGGCTCTGCTCCTTTAACTTCGATTACTTCATCAGAAAGAATGAAATCTCCCGTTATAGCGCTAACGCAACCATCGATCAACGCACTTGGATCATTTCTTGTGATCGCAAAAAAAGACGCATCAAAACTCATTGCTACGAGTTGCCAAGCTGGGAAGAAACATAAAAGAATAAATCGGAGCATAAAAATCCCTAAGATAACAAACAATTTTTCGAAAGAATCTATAAAAATTATCGTTTAACAGCAAGAATTTTTTAAGAAAGCCCCTCTAAGAAATTTCTTTTTATTTAACGAACTTGGATTTTTCAGATTAGAGCTAGAAATGATGCTTATACAGGGGCGCTATTTGTGGATTTAGGCGAAGGTTGCCTTCCTTGTCCTAATAATGTTCCGTTCAAAGAAATTTCTTTGACAAGCGCATCACTATTGTAAAAATAGAAAAAACGAACACCTGTGATGATTGCATCTGCATAAAGGCGTACAAAAAATGCCGCTCCGGTACATTCTACAACACCTCGAAAAGCTAAAGATAGATTCTGTAAATTCGATGGTTTCGATTTCTGCATCACGAAATACCCCATAGCAAATGCAATCTTTGTAACTCCTGTGATCACCATCACAAGAGGAATAAGAGATAACACATTAGAAATGGTTATTGCGGCTTTTTCTGTGAAGTCTTGACCAGCATAAGGATAATGATATCCCCAAGAAAAGGCTGCATTTTGCAAGGATTGTTCCCACAACTTTGGAATGGTCATTGCGTGATTCCTTTTTTGCAAGTGAGTTTAGCTAAACCGATGCAAATTACGCAAGAATCGAAAAAAAAATAGAATAATCTACTAGATATCTATTTTTCCTAGTTGCGCGTTCTAAAGAAATCCCGTAATCTGAAAAAAAAGGATTCTTTCATGAAACGTCTTGTGCTTGCTTTTCTCTTTGCACCATTTTTAATCGTCGCTCATCCCAAAAGCTTTTACGATAGACCTGTCCGATCTTGGGATGATCAGGACGTAGGTGAATATAGAAAGTCTCCTAAGTATACCGCCTATAACGCCTCTTCACGTATTGATCTTCGAAATGCTTGGGGACTTTCTTTTGGAGGCAGCTTTACTTACTGGAAGGCGGCGCAAGAAGGGTTAGATATCGCAGAATTTCGTCCAGTAAATACAGGCATTGCAACAGAGCTCATCTACCAAAAATTTTCTTTTCGACCAGGATTTCAGGCCTATTTGCTGGCAAAACCAAACTATGATGATTGGGATATGCAGCTAAAATATACTTGGTATAGGTCTACTACAACATCTAGGAAAAAAGCCAGTAGTTTAGAGTTAATCGTATCGCGTTTTGCCGACTTTGCTGCCGATGTGGAAAGCATTTCTTCCGACTGGCTACTCCACATGAATTTAGGCGATGCAGAAATGGGAAGATCACTTTTTATCGGCAAACACCTAAGCCTTCGTCCATTTATCAGCGCAAGGCTTGCATTCATAAAACAGCGACTAGGAATTGATGCTAATGTATTTCCCGTTGTAGAGTTTGACGGCTCTTCATCGGCGTTAGTGGTCAACTCTCGTCAATCTAAAAACTATTCAAGAGCCTGGATGCTAGGTCCTCGCATTGGCTGCGATATAGACTTTTTACTTCCCTTCGGTTTTCACCTTTTCACCAATGCATCGGGAACAATTTTTTACTTCGATTACAATGCAAACTTTGCAAATCAAACCGTGCAAAATGGCGTGATAAAAAAAGGAAAAGCGCAAGAGGTGTACCTGCGAGCAAATGGCGATGTATCCACAGGATTTGGCTGGGGAACATCTTTTGGTCGATCTCGTTTTTATCTCGATATTTCTACGATGTTAGACATGAAAATTTTCACAGGACAAAACGTGATGCGCCATTTAGCAGATAGTACGCGCCTTGGAATCGATGGGAATTGTGGAGACTTATATTTTTTTGGAGGAAGCGCTAAAGTCCGGCTTGATTTTTAGCGCTGAGTATTCATGAAAATATACCCACTGGTTCTTTTGCTTTCTATTGTTTCACTCCATGCAACCCAGATGATTTCCGCCTCTGTTGGCTATGAACATGCTGACGTATCTTTTGGTTTTGATGAAAGCTCTTCTCTATTAGAAACCGTTCAAGAAAGCTGGCACGATATTGGCAGTTTTTTCACCAAGTTAGATTACAAATTTTCAAAGCAAAATGTAGTATACGCCCACAGCACACTCTCCTACGCAAAACCTTTATCAGATCATCCAAGTTGCTTTTTTACTCGCAGAAATTCCACCGAGAAATTGCAGTTTCTAGCCAGAGGCTATTCATATGAAATTGCGCAAAAAATAGGCTATCCTTTTCGATTAGGCCCTTTAGAATGCGCCCCTTTCACCGGTTTTTCTTTTGAAGATATGCACTGGAAAAGACGTAAGGTTTTTCCTGTATTGATCGATGGGGCGTTGATACAACCAAAAAAACGTTTGCGCCTAAAAAATCTTATGCCCCTTGTTGGATGTACTGGATCCTACCAGCCTTGGCGTACGGAAGCATTTATCATCAAAGCTGCTTATACCTACTTTTTTGGCTCTAGTTCTTTACATTCTTGATACAAAGCAAAAATAGACGATACCAGCTACGTAATTCCAAAACAATTGGAGCGTTTTTCTGATATACATGAAGTAGAGGTAAGCGCACTTTTCCGTCTAACTGTGCATGCATATTCGGGTTTTTCTATCTCTTATGCAAGACAAAAAATTGCAAAAAGAGAGGGAACAAATGCACTATTTAAGGGATTAAAAAAGCAGCTTACCCATATGACTTGGCAAGCTGCATTCGCGTTTTAGTGTAACAACGCTAGGAGTATAATAAGATTAACGTTTAGAGAATTGGAAGCTTTTTCGAGCGCCAGCGCGGCCATATTTCTTTCGTTCTTTTTCTCTAGAATCGCGGGTT
>CALBPE010000033.1 GCA_937899275.1 uncultured Chlamydiae bacterium | reverse complement strand
AAAAAAATGCCATCAGATCCCAACCACAAAAAAATTGAAGATCCAGGCGTTGTAGAAGATAGTTTGGTGTTTACTACCTAAATGCATTTCATCCCGAAACGAGTTACATGCCCTTAAAGAGCGTTATAGAGAAGGCGGCCTTGCTGATTCTAAGGTGAAACAGACCTTAGTCGACACCTTAGAAGCGGTGATGACCCCAATCCAGAAGAAAAGAAAAGCATTAGAAAATAATCTTGACTACGTCCAAAACATCTTGAAAAAAGGCACGTTAGCTGCAAATATTCAGGCAGAAAATACCCTGCGTCAAATGAAAGCTGCTATGGGTATTGTCTATTAGTATTTTCAGTCTTGTTGATATGTATTTTCGTAGTCTTTGAGTAGATTGTATATTTCTTCATAAGTCCTATACCTTTCTGAAAGGTTATACGTAAATAGGTCTACCCTACGCCTTCCTTTACTAACGTAAGCCGAAGCTCTTTCTTTATTATTAGTCTTTATAAGGCAAGACTCAGGGTTTCGTTCAAGAAGCGCTTTTACAGCGGGTAGATTGCCTTGTTTGGCTGCAAGGTGTAGGGCAGATTCTCCATTTTTATTCACTTTTTTGAGGTTACCTGTTTTAGCTAAAAGAAGTTTTATTCCACGCCCCCATTCATCTCTACTGTAGTGGCGGTACTCTCTTTGTAATGCAACCATCAGGGGAGTATCTCCCATGTCGTTTGTTATAGAAAAGTCAGCGCCATAATCATGAAACATTTGTATCATGTAAGATACACTTCTCGTTCTATCTAATTCTGTATGATGGAAAGGGTAGCCATCCTTCATTGCTAAATGTAGGGGAGTATTGCCTTCTGATCCTTTCGCATTGACGTCTGCTTTACGCTTTAAAAGCTCTTCAATCATATCGAACATACCAACTTTGGCAGCGTAATGCAGCGCTTTATTTTGTAGTCTTCCCTTGTTTACTTCAGTAGATGGGTGTTTAAGAAGAGCTCTTGCAACTTCAAAAGATTTGTTTTTTAACGCTACAGTAAGTGGGGTATTTCCAGCGTCATCTAAAAGGTTTGGATCGATCCCTTTCT
>CALBPE010000032.1 GCA_937899275.1 uncultured Chlamydiae bacterium | reverse complement strand
GGAAAATAGCGCTATTGCTCGCTTTAAGTGCAGCTTCGCTGCATGCAGTAGATGCATCAAAAATCACGCTTGACCTTGCCAATCCCACCTACCAAAACGGTAGCCTATATACAGAAAATGGCGGGGTAATTGAAGCGGAAAGGTTCCGCCTACAAGCAGAGCGCATCCTTTATAAAAAAGATGAAAATGCCCATTTTATTGAAGCTACAAACGAGATTCTTTTGCAGTACGAAGGCAAAACATTTACCGCAGAAAAACTATTTTTCGATCTAGATACAGGTGCAGGATGGCTGGAAAAAAGCGTCTCATTTTTCCCTCCTTTTTACATAGATGCAGAAAAGCTTTATTTCAAAGAAGATCGATCGATCGAAGCGCTCCATGTGCAACTGACTACAGCAGAGCTTGGCAATCACTCTTGGCAGCTTAAAACCGGTAAACTCCTGATCGATCCAACAGGCAATCTATTTGCGTTTTCTGGAGTATCAGCGCGTTTTTTTTCAATACCACTTTGGCTTCCTTCTTTTCATGTAAACCGCAAGGCGTTTTCCTCTCCATTATTCCGCTATAGCGTGACATGGGATAAGGGAAAAGGCCCCAGACTATCTATTCGCTACGCTGCTTACTCCTGGAAACAGTTGGGCGTTTTCCTACGTGGAGAATACCGAATCGGCACAGGTTTTGGAGGCGCGGTAGAAACAGAATATTTCCCACAGAAAAGCCCCAACTTTTTGATTACCAAAAGCTATATTGCCTCTGATGTGATTCCTACTAACTTACAAAAAGAAAGAAGATACCGCCTACAAGGAAAGGGAAAAGCTGTTTTAAAGGACCATGTGGTTGATCTTTCCTGGGATAAGTATAGCGACCCTTTGATGCCTGGAGATTTTACCAGTACAGATTTTGCCATCAACACAGAAAAAGAAACCAAGCTCCGATACCAAAATACTCAGCCGTATTGGATAATAGATGCTTTGGTTTATCCTAAGGTGAACTCGTTTCAAAGCGTATACGAGCAGCTTCCTTTCCTTTCTATCAATACGCATTCTTTTGAAAAGTGGGGTTGGATTTTTCAAACTCAGGTGGAAGGAGGCTATGAAAAGTTTTCTTACTCAGATAATTTAAGAACCCCTTTACAAGATTTTTCTTCGGGAAAAGCCTCGATCAAAGAAGAGATTATAAAAGCATTTCGTTTGCCATTTTTTCCAAAGATATCGGGGCAAACAAAAGGAATATTCCAAGCTACAGGATACAGCAATAGCCCGACAAAAAAACCAGGTTTCTATGGATCGGTAGGATACGGTTTTTTACTGCAGTCTTCAGGAAAAAAACGCTTTTCTACTACAACGCACCTGATCCAGCCTTATGCAGAGCTGCAAGGGTATTTTCAGCCCACATCTGCTGATGCAAGATGGATTTTTTCTACAAAAGATGGGATCCAATCTCTTCATGAGTGGACTATCGGAATAAAAAACTTTTTCTACCAAAAAATAGCGCAAAATCAGATCGAATATACCCTATCTACAAAAGGTTTTTTTGCTTATGCAAAAGATGCAGAGCCTCCTTGGCGGATTCATAGCGACTTGATCATAGATTATGCGCAGTTTTTACTGCGCTCTACCACAGCGTTTTCTATCCGAAGAAAACAGATCGATCACCAAATGCTATCTTTGCAATGGACAGCTAGTCAAAACGCTGCGTTTTCCATGGATTTTTGGTACCGGTCCAAGTGGTTTTTTAGAAAAGCCAACCGGTCTCATTTTTTTGTAGAAAACGCGCGCACTCCGAAAGAGCTTTTATCCTCTCCTTTATCGAAAAAAAGATCGGCATTGATTACAAAAGCGTTTATTCGAATGACGCCTTTATCAAGTATAGAAGGAGAGCTTCGCTGCGGGTTTTTGGAGCGTTACATAGAGGGGAAATTCGAAGCGAAAACAGCGATTGTATCTTATTGCGATATGCGCCTTACCTATGAGCATACAGAAAAAGATGACCGGGTAACGTTTGGCCTAGAGGTGCAGCGAGGCTAGTCTAGCGCTAGTAGGTATGCTTGTATTTTTTCTTTAGAGCGCGCAGCTCTTTTTCCCACCGATCTTTTTCTTTTTTACCGGCTCGATCTAAATGCAGCCTACCGTGTAAATGATCGTTTTCATGCATAATCACCCGAGCTGGGAAGTCCACTAAACGCTCTTTTTGCATCGTTCCTTGTATATCCATATACTCTACATCGATGGCAATAGGTCTTTTGACATGAACTTGAAGACCAGGAACAGATAGACACCCTTCTAACATCTCTGTAGATTTTGGATCTGGATTAGATATTTTAGGATTGATATAAGCTTTGGCTTCGCCTAGAGAAATGGTTCCATCGGGAGATTGTATTTCTTTTCTTACAACAAAAATCTGTAGTAGCCTGCCCACTTGAGGGGCTGCGAGGCCAATCCCTTTGTAAGCGTCCATAGCTTCCACCATTTCTTCAATCAAAGATACGATCTCTGGCGTAATGCTTTCTACAGGAGCGCATTTTTTGCGCAAGATCGGATCACCATAAAAACGCAGTCTAAGGGGCATTTCTTGTTTCTTCTACTTTGGGTTTAGCTTGTTTTACAAAAGACATTTTTTTCGAGCCGCTTCGACCGATAACAGAAGTCCACAGCGAAAGCAAAATACAGGCGATCATAAAAAAACCAGCTAAATA
Organism: uncultured Chlamydiae bacterium; assembly: GCA_937899275.1. GTDB lineage: Bacteria > Chlamydiota > Chlamydiia > Chlamydiales > SM23-39 > CALBPE01. Next base: position 10,210 of record CALBPE010000032.1, on the reverse strand, counting down.
GGCGGTAAATTTTTTTAAAACATCTGCAGTAGACGTTCCAAATAAAGAGTCCCCATTATCTCCACCAAAAGATGCGCCTAAGCCCATAGTCTTCGATTCTTGTAGTAAAATTGTACAAGAAAGGATGATGGATAAAAAAAGGAAAAGGAAAAGAAAAAAATAAAATACGATCACTGAAGTGTAGCTCCGCTTAACATGAATTTAATGCAATTGCACCATATCGGCAAAATCATGAGCTTTCAACGAAGCTCCGCCAATCAAAGCGCCTTGCACATTTGTTTTTTTCATATAGGATACTATATTCTCCTTTTTTACTGAACCTCCATAGAGAATCGCTACTTTTTTTGCATGCGTCTTGGTGAACATGGTTTCTAAGATAGATCTTAGAAACTGGTGGATTTGGTCTACTTCGTCTGGCTTAGCGCTTTTCCCCGTGCCTATAGCCCATACAGGTTCATAGGCGATACACAAAGAAGCCAAAAAATCTTTTTTTACACCTTGTAAAGATTCTTTAAGTTGCGCTTCTAAAAATGCTTCCCTTCCCTTTTTTCTATGCTTTTCTTCTTCACCAACACAAACAATGACCTGAAGGCCTTTTTCCAACGCTTTCTGGGCTTTTTTTGCGACATCTGCATTGCTTTCTCCAAACAGCTTTCTCCTTTCTGAGTGGCCAATAATCACAAATTCTGCACCTGCATCTACAAGCATATCTGCCGCAATTTCCCCTGTAAAAGCGCCTTCTTCAGCGCTATGCATGTTTTGAGCTCCAATCAGAAGGCTATGATCTTTTGCAAGATCTGCACATAGAGAAATCGCAGTGTAAGGAACGGCTAATCCAGCAGGTGTTTTCACCTCTTCCAATAAGGATAAAAGAGAAGAGACGTAGGCTTTGGCTTCTGTATTAGTTTTATACATCTTCCAATTGCCTATAATTAAAGGAAATTTTTTCACAAGTAAGTACCCAAATATTTTTCTTTTATCATAAAGAAAGCTTTACCTTTTAGCAAGAATGTCTCTTTAGGCAAAGTAGACGGCTCTGATCTTTTTCTACAGAACACCTAAATTTAGGTTAATAAAAAATCAAATTAATATTTTATATTTAATTTAAAATATTAATGAGTTAATGATTATAAAAAAAAGGATAGTTTATGACTTATTTACCAGTAAACAGCAGCTCTCTTGTTATAGAGGAAAAATATGCGCTATAATAAGCAATAGCATTGCTAGCTATTTTTTATTTTAGCGCGAAAATTCTATATCACCTGGGACAAGCTGTTCATTTAGAGTCAGGAAAAAAATAAGCGTCTAAAAATAGATTTTTTCGACCGTTCTCGATAAAAATCGCTCTTTTGTTTAGTATATACTGAAATATCAAAGCGTTTTTCTATGCAAGCTCTGACCGTTAGTGAACTGACTTTTTCTATTAAACAAACTTTAGAAAGTAGATTTCTTACTGTACGGGTGCAAGGCGAAGTAAGCAATTTGACGTTGCATTCTTCAGGGCATCTTTACTTCACATTAAAAGATGAAAAATCGCAGATATCTTGCGCCTTTTTCCGAAACGCTCGTAAAGAAAAAAATACGTTTAAACACGGTGATCAGATCATTGTTTCGGGAGATCTTTCCGTTTATCCACCTAGAGGCTCCTATCAAATTATTGTCAAAGAAGTGGAGCCAGTAGGCGTAGGAAAGCTCCTTTTAGAGCTGCAAGCTAGAAAGGAAAAACTGCAAAAAAAAGGCTGGTTTTCTCTAGAGAAAAAAAAACCGTTACCCGCTTTTCCAAAAAAAATTGGAGTGATCACCTCTCCTACCGGCGCGGTCATTCGGGATATTGTCCATGTTTTAAGGAGAAGGTCACCTGGCTTTCATCTGATTCTATATCCTGTAAAAGTCCAAGGAGATACTGCAAAAAATGAAATCGCCCAGGCTATTTATGAATGCAATGAAAAAAAGATTTGCGATCTATTGATTGTGGGAAGAGGTGGGGGCTCCTTAGAAGATCTATGGGCTTTTAATGAAGAAATAGTTGCAGAAGCGGTGTTTCACTCCGATATCCCCATTATTTCTGCAGTAGGCCATGAAATCGATTATACCATCTGCGATCTTGTAGCCGATATCAGAGCCCCCACTCCGTCTGCTGCAGCTGAACTTGCTGTAAAAGAAACGCAGTCTCTTATAGAATATATGCAGAGCATCCAAAGAAAAATGGAACAAAAAATGCAGGACTCTATTGAGGGGAAAAAGAAAAACTTAGCTCTTTTAACTAGGCTACCCCACTTTTCTGATCCTTCGTATTTTCTCGCTAAATCAATACAAATGTTGGATGAAAAAAGCTCTCAATTAGACCGATCTATTCAATACAAGCTCGATCATACAAAAGGGCGCCTGCGTCATATGATGGAAAAATGGGAACAAAAAAATACCTACCATCAAATCCAAGAGAAAAAAAAGAGATTAGAAAGTTATCAAAATCATTTACATGCCATTAATCCAAAACAGCTATTGAAAAAAGGATATACTATTCTTTTTTCAAAAAACAAAAGCTCTGTGATTGTCTCATCAAAAGAAATCGAGGTGGGAGATACTATTTTTGCCAAATTACAAGATGGTGATCTAAAGGCAGAGGTCACCCATAAGGATACAAATTATGAAATCGTTTGAAGAATCTTTTGCACGCTTAGAAGCTATTTTACAACAAATGAATGAGCCTACTACCTCGTTAGAAAACTCTTTACAACTTTTTGTAGAAGCAGATACGTTGATTAAAAGCTGCTCTAAGGAGCTAAAACAGGCGGAAGAAAAAGTGCGCATCTTGATGAAAAATCGCGACGGCTCCATCCAGGTAGATGAAGCCCTTACTCCGAAAACAGAAGAATGCAATTATTGAGGATTTTTTGAGCTATTTAGAAAAAATTGATGAGTTAAAAACCTGGTCTGTAAAAGATTTAACCGCTTTAGCAGAAGAGATTCGTGAAAAAATCATTTCTGTTTTATCGGTAAACGGAGGCCACCTTTCTTCAAATTTAGGTGTTGTGGAGCTTTCTATAGCGCTACACTACACCTTTTCTTCTCCTGAAGACCTACTGATTTTTGATGTAAGTCACCAAGCATATGTACACAAGTTATTAACCGGTAGATTGGACCGATTTTCTCAAATTCGCAAATGGGGCGGGCTTTCAGGATTTACCGATCCTACAGAATCTGCCCACGACCATTTCTATGCTGGTCATGCAGGAACGGCTTTATCGCTTGCTTTAGGCGCAGCTAAAACCCGAGATATCCAAAAAAATCAGCACCATGTGATTCCTATTTTAGGAGACGCTTCTTTAACCTGCGGCGTTACATTAGAAGCGTTGAATAATATTCCTAAAGATATGAAGCGCTTTATCCTAATTTTAAATGACAATGCGATGTCGATTTCAGAAAACGTTGGTAACATCAAAAATATTTTAAGCAGAATCATTAACAGCCCCTTTTGCAATAAAATCTACCATGAAACCCAAAGCATTTTAGGAAAAATTCCAGGGTATGGCAGCTCTCTTGCTAAACAGGGTAAAAAACTGACAGAATCGATTAAAAACTTAGTGTCACCCGCTGTATTTTTCGAACAGTTTGGACTAAACTACGTAGGGCCTGTAGATGGTCATGACCTGCAGAAATTGACCCAGACTCTTGCCGCTATCAAAAATACGGACAGACCTATTTTACTGCATGTGATGACAGTGAAGGGAAAAGGGATGCCTGTAGCTTCAGCTAATCCCACTTCATATCATGGCGTCAAACCTTTTGATACAGAAAGCGGACAATTTCTATCTTCCGGAAAAACAACCTTAAGTTTTCCAAAAGTATTTGGCCAGCATCTACTAGAGCTTGCCAGAAAAGACTCTAGAGTAGTAGCCATTACCCCTGCGATGCCTGCAGGGTCTTGTTTAACCGCATTTATGCAAGAGTTCCCAGAGCGCTGTTTTGATGTGGGTATTGCAGAAAGCCATAGCGCAACTTTTGCAGGAGGCATGGCCTATCAGAGAAAACAAAAAGTATTTTTAGCAATCTATGCAACGTTTTTACAACGATCTTTAGATAACGTATTTCACGATGTATGCCTGCAAAATTTACCTGTGGTCTTTGCTATTGATAGAGCCTTTCTTTCAGGACCTGATGGACCTACCCACCATGGCATTTACGATATTGGGTTTTTATATGCCATGCCCCATATGATCTTAGCGCAGCCAAGATCGGGTAAAGTACTCAAAGAGCTGCTCAGTGAAAGCCTTTTGTGGGATTCGCCTGCAGCTATTCGCTATCCTAATCTTCCTGCAGATTTTTCACTTGATCCAGAAGACGCCCCTTTAATCGAAAGAAAATTAGGTCAAGCAGAGGTATTACAAGAAGGAGAAGATCTCTTGATTATTGCTCTTGGGCATATGTGTAAAACCGCTGTAGATGTAGCTAATAGATTAGAAAAAAAAGGATTTTCTACTACCATCATCGATCCTATTTTCATCAAACCTTTCGATGAAAAAACCATTTTAGATGCGGTGAAAAAACATACCCGTCTTGTGGTATTAGAAGAACACTGCGTATTAACTGGATTAAGCGCGATTATCAGCCGTCTTTTAATGAAGGAAAAACAGCAACATATCGATATGCTTTCCATCGGCGTTCCCGATCGGTTTGTTCCTCATGGACAAAGAGATATTTTGCTAAACGTTTTACAACTAGATGCACCTTCTGTTGAAAAAACCATTTCCGCTCATTTTGCCTTAGAGACAGCAGGTATCAAATGATCATTGCCGTATTTCCTACGGATTACTTTCCTCAATCCTTTGAAATCGCCAAACAAATCAACACATTTTTAACGGAAAAAGGCGTTACCGTTGCAGCGGAAAAAGGCGTCTCTCACCTGATTGGATGCACTTCTTTAGATACGCTTTCAATCGATGATATCGACTTTATGATCTCTATGGGCGGCGATGGCACTATTCTTCGCCTATATAATAAATACTGCGGAGCAAAAGCTGCCATTTTTGGGATCAACTTAGGCCATCTAGGATTTATGGCAAATATACCTGTAGCAGAAATTTTCCCTGCACTGGAACATCTACTTGAGGGCAATTACACCATCCATAAAAGGATTGTTCTTACAGGATCTTCTCCCAGCAAGAAAAAATACCTAGCGGTAAATGATTTTACTATTCATAGGGGACAAAAGCAGGGTCTAGTTGAAATTTCTATTTATGTAGACAAGATGTATATGAACACGTATATCGCAGACGGCATCATTATCGCTACTCCCAACGGCTCTACCGCCTACTCTTTAGCTGCAGGAGGTCCTATTTTAAGTCCTGGTCTAGATGCTGTTGTCATTACGCCAATTTGCGCTCATACCATCTCCAATAGGCCCTTTGTATTAACGGCAAGCCATGAGATTACGCTAAAATATGAGTCTGCCTCAGAGCCAATCGAAGTGCGTGCAGATGGTCTCGATCATTTCATGATGCATCCACAAGAAGAGTTCAAAATCAAAAAATCGCCTAAGACGTTTCCCCTGCTGTCGTTTCCCGATAAAGACTATTTTTATACACTCAGAACAAAATTAGGCTGGTCTGGAGCATCGTTCAAACACTTCAAAAAATAGCTGATCTAAGCACTCTTCCAAAGGAATATGCAGAGTATACGCGTGAGATAATTTTCCTATTATCTTCTCAACTTCACTAAATGAAATATCTGGTAAAACAGCTGTTTTTGCCTCGGGAAAATACCTACAGAGCCGCTCTTTTTCCGTAACATCTCGCCACCAAAAAAGGATATACGAAAAGAGTCTTTCTTGGTGATCTACTGTAAGGATTTTTTCGACAACCTGTCGATAGGCAAAATAGTCTTTTGCTGTAAGCAAAGAAACAGTAAGAGAAACTAAGGGATCTTCTCCTCGTAAGATCTTTTTTGCGTGGGCAATCGATCCCTCTGCTAGTAAAAATGCTTTTTCTACTGCAGATGCTGTCGCACCTTTTTCTTTGAGTAAATGCTCTTTTGCCTCTTTTGTAGATACGCGCACTAAAGGAAAGACCAATAGTCTAGATAGTACTGTAGGTAACATCGCAGTTTTATTCTGCGCTGTCCATAGAAAATAGGTGTTTTTTGGCGGCTCTTCCAACGTTTTGAGTAGCGCATTTTGTACAGTAATCGACAGCTGATCTGCATCGTAAAAGGCAATGACTTTGGCGTTTGCCATAAAAGGGGGTTTATGTACCTCTTCGATTATGCTGCGGATGGATTCCATTGAAAATGTGGATAACTCATAAAAATCTGGATGCTGCCGTTTTTTGCATAAACCGTTTACGTCGTTAAGAAGAGTTTCTGCGATTTCTTCAACCAAGTTTTTTTTACCTACCGCTTTAGGCCCTAAAAATAAGCAGGCTTGGGGAAAGGCTTGCTTTTCTAACCTAGAAGATAGATACGTTTTTACGGGTAGGTTGCCTAAAATCTGTTCAAACATCCACGCGCTCTTTTATGAACTGCAAAAGAAGAAGGTACGCTGTATTTTCTACAACTTCTTTAGGTAAAGAAGCGTCAATCGTATGAATTCTTTTGGGAAAACAAGAAGCTAGACGCCTGTAGCTTTTTCGAATGGCTTCATGAAAAGCTCTAGGCTCTTTTTCAATGCGATCTTTAGTTTGCTCTAAACGCATCTCTGCATCTTGTGGAGAAATATCTAGATAGATCGTCAAATCTGGTTGGAAATTCTCTGTCAAAAGTAGACAAGTTTTTTCTACAAATGATTCACCAAGTCCTCTAGCCGCTCCTTGATACGCAATAGAAGAGTCGTGAAAACGATCACAAAGAATGAGGTCATATTTAGATAAGCTAGGGCGGATCACTTCTTCTATATGCTGAATGCGAGCAGCCAAAAAAAGCGCAAGTTCTGCTTTATTTGATAGCGTAAGATCCTGATCGAGTAAAACGCTTCGAACAGTTTCACCAAGTTTGGTGCCTCCAGGCTCTCTTACCGAAAGAATAGACATACGCTGCTTGAACCTGCGTTCTAAAGCAGCTATTAGCGTGGTTTTGCCTGAGCCATCACCCCCTTCGAAGGTAACGAACAGCGCTTTCATGGAGACTCTTCCCCATCCACAACAGAAGAAATTTTCTGCATACTAACGACTTTACCCTCTTTTAAGGTAACAAGACGCACTCCTTGAGTAGATCTACCCATGACGCGGACATCTTCCATACGGATACGTACGCCTTGGCCTAAATCTGAGATCAGAAATACGCTATCTTCGTCAGAGGCAATTGCTGCACCTACAACAAAGCCATTTCGGATAGAGGCGATGATCGATCGAACACCTACCCCGCCGCGATTTGTCTGGCGGAAATGCTCCACCTTAGAGCGTTTACCATAACCATTTTCACAGACAACTAAAATCGACTCGTTACCATTAACAACAGCAGAGCCGACCACGCGGTCTTCTTTATTTTTAAGAGACACACCTCGCACTCCTCGAGCTACTCTTCCCATAGCGCGGACTTGATTTTCTTCGAAACGCACAGCCATACCATTTCGGGTAAAAATCATGATTTGTTGTCCTTCCTCTACGCGAGATGCCGCAATCAACTCATCATCTTCATCGATGTTAATTGCGTAGACGCCTTTTCTTCTTGGATTAGAAAATGCAGAGATTTCGGTTTTCTTGACCACACCTTTTAAGGTGGTTAAAAGGATGCATCCAGGCTCTGTAAAGTTTTTTAGCCGTACAATTGCCGCTAGTTTTTCATTTGGCTGGATATCATCGAGTAAATTGACAAAAGGCTTTCCCTTCGAGCGTCTACTACCCTCTGGAATTTGCCAGGTTTTTAGCCAGTAGCATCTACCAAATGTGGTGAAAATTAATAGCTGGTCGTGGGTGGAGCAAGAATACGCCATTTTTAAGGCGTCTTCTTTTTTCATTTCCATACCGATGACTCCTTGCCCTCCCCGCCTTTGTTCACGAAAAGCGGTAATCGGCATCCGTTTGATATAATCATCATCAGAAATAGTGACAATCACTGCTTCATCGCGGATCAAATCTTCCATTTGCATTTCGCTTTCCGCGGCAAAAATAGCGGTTTTTCGAACGGATCGATGCTTGATAGAAACGGTTTCCAGCTCTTCTTTAATGATATCTTTTACCATCTGCTCCGATGCTAAAATCGCTTTTAGATGGGCAATTTTTTTCGTAAGATCAGAGTATTCTCCTTCAACTTTCTCTCGTTCTAATGAAGTGATTTGATATAAGCGAAGGTCTAATACAGCTCCTGCTTGTATCGGAGAGAAGCCAAATCGAGAAATCAACTCTTTTTTCGCTTCTTCTTTTGAAGCAGAAGAACGAATCAAACGAATCACTTCATCTAAATGATCAAGCGCTTTTAAATAGCCTTCTAATACATGAGCCCTCGCCTCTGCTTTTTTCAGCTCAAAACGGGTACGTCTTCGAATCACCTGAATACGGTGTAAGGCCCATCCCTGAATAAACTCTTTGATGTTCATCACGCGAGGAAGGCCTTTATCTAAAGCCACCATATTGCAGCCAAAAGTCACCTGAAGATCGCTATACTTATACAGCTGATTGATGATCACTTCAGGAATCTCTCCCCGCTTTAGCTCTAGGTGGATACGAAGGCCATCTTTATCCGATTCATCGCGGATATCTGAAATCCCCGTAATGGTTTTATTGGTAATCAAAGAAGCGATGTGTTCAATCAAACGGGATTTATTCACGTTATAGGGAATCTCTGTAACGATAATCGCGTTTTTGCCTTCTTTTTTTTCTTCTACATCGAGTTTTCCTCGAAGTAAGATCTTACCTCTACCTGTATGATACGCTTCTTTTACACCGCGGTAGCCAGAGATGATGCCCCCTGTAGGAAAATCAGGAGCAGGCATAACCTTCATGATGTCGTCAATCGATACATCTGGATCATCAATGACTAAAATCGTAGCAGCAATCAGCTCTTGAAGGTTGTGAGGTGGGATATTGGTAGCCATACCCACAGCAATTCCAGAGGATCCATTGGACAAAAGATTAGGAAATTTTGAAGGGAAAACAACGGGCTCTTTTTTTGTCTCATCATAGTTGGGAACATGGTCGACCGTGTCTTTATCTAAGTCTTCCATTAACGCCATTGAAGCAAAGGTCAGCTTAGCTTCTGTGTATCTCATCGCAGCTGGAGGGTCACCATCGATCGAGCCGAAGTTCCCCTGTCCATCGATTAAGGGATAGCGCATCGCCCAATTTTGCGCCATACGCACTAACGTGGGATAAATCACACTTTCACCGTGCGGGTGGAAGTCACCTGAAGTATCACCTGAGATCTTTGCGCATTTACGGTATTTGGCTCCTGGAGATAGGTTTAACGCTCTCATAGCGTATAAAATACGCCTTTGTGAGGGCTTTAAGCCGTCTCTTACATCGGGAAGAGCTCTCGATATGATCACCGACATAGAGTAGCGAAGATAGCTTTCGCGCATTTCCTCTTCTACATTTCTTGGGATAATTTCTTCGTTTTCTGTATAGCTCATATGAGGGCCTTTTTCTCCTTACATTAAATATCGAGGTTTTTGACAGAAAGAGCGTGAGACTCAATAAAAGCTCTTCGAGGTCCCACTTCTTCACCCATCAACATAGAAAACATTTGATCTGCTCTAATAGCGTCGGGAAGATTTACTTGAACAAGGGTCCGTTTTTCTGGATCCATAGTCGTTTCCCATAGCTGGTCTGCGTTCATTTCACCAAGACCTTTATAACGCTGTATATCCAATCCATTTCTCCCTACACTACGCAGGTAATCAATGAGATCTTGCAGGCTGTATAAAGGCTCTTCGCCTTCTTCTAGCTGCAAAGTGAAAAGCGGCGCATCAACGCGCGCATAATGTTCAATTTGCAGTGAAAAGCTGGCGAGTTTTTCTGCTAAAGAAGCGATGTCTTTACTAGAAAAAAGCTCAATTACCGGAAAGCCTTTTGGGGTAAATACGCGCATTTCATCGGTAATTTCTTCTTCTGGAATAGATTGGAGCGTCTCTTCATGCGTTTTTCTTTGAAAGGCTTCTTCTTCCTCTTTCAAAGCAGCTAGCTCTTCTTCATCATAAATGAAGCGAGAAAATCCGCTAATATGCGCTTTATACTGCGGGTATTTCCCCTCTTTTTTCTGAGAGATAAAATCAGAAAATGGG
>CALBPE010000031.1 GCA_937899275.1 uncultured Chlamydiae bacterium | reverse complement strand
CTAAAGCAAGCGCTCCTACAAGAAAAGAGATAGCAAGTGTGGCAACAGCGGTGATTTTTAACAAATTGAGCCGATCTGTAAGGCTATTTACATACTGCTTGCGATTTGTCAGATAAGAAGGATTTGGCGCTGATTTTGTTTCTATAGATAGCATTTTTGTTCTCCTCATAAGTAAGCAATAAATAAGGTGGTCCACTTTTTTGGAGGCTACTCCACCTATGCCCTCGATTTTGTAAACTATTCGTAATCTCTCCCTTAATTGTTTTAAGGGCTTTATTATTTAAATTATAAAACAACGATTATTAATATAAAATATGTTTTATTTTAAATAAATCAATAACTAATTTATAAAAATTTATACTATTAATAAATAAAAGCTTATATCCATCTGAAAACATCCAGCAACCGCTTTTTTTCGTATAAATCTAAGGGCAATGATCGGAAAGACCTGTTTAGATTCATGAGCAATTTTTCACACATTATCTTACTAAACTACTGGTTTTTAGATTGTAATGTGCAAGCTTATCGAAAATCTACCATCTTATATCAACAGGCACGCCTCCGGGAGGCGCTATGAACATGCCTTCTCGAATATTTCTTCGATAAAGGCCGCGTCTATTAGGATTTGAGCCAACAGGGGGAAATGCATCCTCGCTATCACTCACCTCTTCTAAGCTAATGGAAGAGCGAGCTCTTACTAAGGCGTTTTGATGCGAAATCGAGCCGTAAAATGCACATACTTCGCTAATTAGACCCGAAAAACACTGCCAAAGCGCGCGAATAGCATACGCAGCTCCAAGAAAAGCAGATCTACCTTCGCGAATCACCGGATCTACGAAACCAAAATGCACTTCTTCATAGGCATGCAACGTAGTGTCTGTCAGCTCTCTAAAAAACTCGTGATAAGATGTAAGGATATTTTGAGCTGGTATAACCATAAAAAGCCTTTTTACTTGAAACATAACTATTATAACAAAACCATGAAATATTTATTCTATATTTATATAAAAAAATGCAAGTTATTAATAATAAGAAACAAATAATAAATATTAGATCGAAGAAGTACGGATTCCCGTTTTTTCGCCTTCCTGGGTAGACTGCAGAAATACCGGTTTTCTAGAAAATAGGAAATCCGTAGACTACATTTTACCATAGGAGGCGCGTTTATGGTCAAAAATCCGAAAAAATCGTTCGATGGTTTTTCTGAAAAGCAGTACCTGCAAGCAGAAAACAAAGAAGCGTTTCTGCGAAAACACATCGACATCAACGTAGCTGAACAAAACCTTCTCAAACAGCGGATCGAAGAGGCAAAAAAAGCCCTTTTTCTTCGAGAAAAAAAAGATCCTGAAAACGCCCTTTTCCATATGCAAATTGATCGAGATCAAATTGCATTAGACGAACTGATCAAAGTAGAAAAAAATGCGGTTTTTCTGTTAGAAAAGTTGGAAAAAGAACCGAAAAAATCTTCTGACCATTAAGGAAAATCTATGCACACACCTTTCAGCTCTGTAGGGCAAACCTACGGATCGTTTCATGTAACGCACCTGCAAAAAATCCCCGAGCTTGCAATCGATCTCATTGAATTAACCCATGAAAAAACGGGAGCATCGGTTGTGCATATACAAAATGCAGATCCTGAAAATGTATTTTGCATCTCTTTGCAAACAATTCCCTCGTCGTCTAACGGCGTAGCGCATATTTTAGAGCACACAGTTCTTTGTGGATCGAAAAAATACCCGGTAAAAGACCCTTTTTTCTCTATGTTAAGGCGCTCTTTACACACGTTTATGAATGCGTTTACCGGTATGGATTTAACCTGCTATCCTGCAAGCTCAGAAAACCAAAAAGACTTCTATAATCTACTCGATGTCTACATATATGCGGTATTTTATCACAAACTAGAGAGTTTAAGCCTTTTACAAGAAGGCCTCAGGTTGGAGTTTTTAGATCCAGAAAATGCCAATACACCTTTGGTGTATCGAGGTGTTGTCTTCAATGAAATGAAAGGCGCTATGGGCTCCATGCAGGCAAGATTTTGGCAGCACCTTTTTCATAAACTCTACCCCGATCTTACCTACCGGCATAATTCAGGAGGAGATCCAAGGGAGATTCCGACGCTGACACATGAAGAGCTTGTAGAATTTCACCGCTATTTTTACCACCCTTCAAATGCGGTATTCTACTTTTATGGCAACATCGATACAAAAACTCATCTAGACTTCATCGATCAAGCTATTTTATCTACAGTAGATGAAAAAAAAATCTACCCCCCAATGCCCCGGCAGAAAAGGTTTTCATCTCCGATCTATGCAACCGAGTTTTATCCCGCAAAAGAAGGTGAAGAAGATGTCGTCGGCTTTGCATTTTTAACGGCGCATGCAGAAGATATTGCCGCAACTTTTGCTTTGAGCTTACTCGAAAGCATCTTATTTGATACCGACGCATCGCCTTTAAAAAAGTCGTTATTAGATGCAGGGATTAAAAGTGTGGAAGCCTACTTTGAAACCGAACTAAGTGAAGCTCCTTTTATTATTCTTTGTAAAGGTGTCGGTGAAAAAACTTCTGAAGATATCGCAGATCTATTGTTTTCTTCACTGAAGTCTCTTGCAAAAAATCGGATCGATCCGAAAAAAATTGAAGAGGCTCTCCACGCATTAGAATTTTCCAAAAAAGAGATCCACACCCGTTCTTATCCTTACGGACTGCATCTATTTATGAGAGCAATTTTACCCAAACAGCATGGAGTGGAAACAAACGCCTCATTAGAAATCGACCAGGTTTTTCAAGAGCTTCGCAATAAAACAAAAAACCCTGAGTATTTATCCCTTCTTATCCATACCTACTTTTTGGATAATCCCCACTATGTAGCCCTCACTGTAAAACCAGATACCACCCTCCTAGAAAAAGAAGAAGAGGAAGAAAAAAATACCTTGCAAAGCCTGCAAAAAAAACTGAAAGAAGAAGATAAAAAAACGCTTATCTCTCAGGCAAAAAAACTCAAGATCCACCAAGAAAAAATGGAGCATCAATCATTAGATTGCCTTCCTAAGCTCTCTTTAAAAGACGTCAATCCTAGTGTAAAAACCTGGCCTTTAGAAGAAAAAACCGTGTTTTTTAGTCCCGTTTTTACAAACCATATTGTGTACATCGATGCCTGCATCTCTCTACCAAAAATCTCGCAAAAAGACCTACCTTATGTCTCTTTATTTGCAGGGTTTTTAAGCGAAGTGGGCACCAAATCCCGCTCTTATCAAGAAAATCTTTCCTACATGAATGCACATCTTGGCGGTTTTGAGGCGTATCTATCGACTAATATCTCAGTAGATGATCCTGAAAATCCCTCCCCTCTTTTAATCATCCGCACAAAAGCGCTGAGACAAAAAGCAGAAAAGATGTGCTCTTTTCTAAAAGAGATGTTAGAAGATGTGGATTTTTCTGATACAAATCGGATGAAGCAGCTCATTGAAAAAGAACAAGTAGAGATCAAAAGCCATATCACATCCCAGGCAATGCATTATGCAAAATCTCTGGCCCGCTCTGGCCTTAGCAAAAGCAGCTACCTGCAAGATTTATGGTACGGTTTTCGCTATAGACAAACAGTTTTAGGTATAGACCTAGATGGGAAAAGTGACTTTTTACCTCACCTTTTAGAAACATTTTCTCGGTATAAAAGCTGTTTTTTTTCTCAACCAATTGACTGGGTTGTAACCGCAGATCCATCCGACTATGAGTCGTTAGAAAAAGCGGATTTTTACGGTCTTTTTGATCGAACGATCGATAAAAAAAACCAGCCTTTTGATCCAAAAGATATTCCCGAAAAAAACCAGAGTTCTTGCGCATACATCATCCCTTCACCTGTGGCTTTTACAGCGCTTTCTGTGCCTGCAGCGACTTATAAAACCGCAGAGTCCCCCGCTCTTTTTGCTGCAGCCGAGCTGATGCAAAACACTGTCTTACATAAAGAAATCCGAGAGCAAGGAGGCGCTTATGGCTCGGGCGCTTTTTTCGATCCCATTAGAGGGGATTTTACCTTCAGAGCCTATAGAGACCCCCATCTATTTTCTAGTTTAGCAAGTTTTGAAAAATCGGTAGAGGCTTTAAAAAAACAAGAGTTTGCAAAGCAAGACTTAGAAGATGCGATCCTCAGCGTGATCCAAGGATTTGATCAACCCATTTCTCCTGGATCAAGAGGCCTTACCGAATACCTTCGAAGAAAAAAAGGGATCACTCTTGCCATGCACCAAAACATGCGAGACAGCGTACTTGCCTTAGATAAAAAAACCATTGCAAGAGCTGTAGACACCATTGCTCCATTACAGCAAGGCATTACTATTAGTTTTTCAAACGATGCATTTTTTGCAAAAGAAAATGCATCGAAAAAAAGCCCATTACCTATACAACCCGTATAAGAGATGGGTAAACTAGCAGCAAAGTAACGAGAGGAACACTATGAAACCATGGAAACTACTTTATCCACTACTTGTAGCTCATGCTGCATTTGCAGCAAGCTGTGATTATTCTGATGCAGAAAAAACGCCTCTTTCTAAAGAAATGCAGGGGCTAATGCAAACATCGCGAGCTTTTACTAAGATCGCTAAAACATGTTCTCCCGCTGTTGTTTTAATCAAAGTACAGGCGCAGCAAGATCGGGGGCTTAGCTCAGAGTTTTTCAATGGCCCTCTTGATCCTTTTATGGAAGAATTTTTCCACAAGTTTTTTGGAGGTGGACGATTTCAAACGCAAAATTCCCCTTTTCAAGGAGCGGGATCGGGCTTCTTCGCAAGTCCTGATGGCTATATCCTCACAAATAACCACGTCGTCAAAAATGCGCAGAAAATCGCTGTTGTCCTCAACGATGGAAAAGAGCTAGAAGCAAAAGTAGTAGGAACCGATCCGGGGACAGATTTAGCTGTCCTTAAAGTGGATATACAAGACGCCGATTACATCAGATTTGCCGATTCAAGCGCGCTCGATGTAGGGGAATGGGTTGTAGCTATCGGCCATCCGTTTGAGCTACGCCATACGGTGACTGCAGGTATTGTAAGCGCTACTGATAAAGACCGCGATGATTTACCAAAAATCACCAGTGTATGCGGCCTTGTTCAGACCGATGCTGCCATCAATCCAGGTAATTCAGGAGGGCCGCTTCTCAATTTAAACGGCGAACTTGTAGGAGTCAATGTAGCTATTTTAACTACTACAGGCAGCTTTGCAGGTGTCGGTTTTGCGATTCCGAGTAATGTAGCATCGTACGTATTTACAAAAATCGTGGAAACAGGAGCTGTACATAGAGCCTATCTTGGCGTCATTTTGCAACGCTTCGATCAAGAACATGCCGAAGCCACCGATCTCGATATGAACCAAGGGATTTTGATTGCAGCAGTGGTAGAAAATTCTCCCGCTCAAAAAGCAGGGCTACAAAGCGGCGATATCATCCTTTCAATGGATGGAGTAGACGTAAGAAGCGTCAATAGCTTCCGCAACAAAATCGCTTTGATGACTCCTGAGACAACGGTCCATCTATCGATTCGAAGAAAAAATGCAACGATCGATTATAAAGTGGCGCTAGGCGTGTTATCGGAGCTGAAGATGGCAGCAAAAAAGCTGTTTCAAAAGCTAGGTGTAGAAATCGAAGACATGGATAAATTGCCTTCCGATGCATTAGCTAGATTTGGCCATTCACCAAGCACATCTGGCGTAATGATCACCCAAGTAAAAAGAGGGTCACCGGCTCATATCGCAGGGCTTGTTCCAAACCACCACATTGTAACCGGCGTTGTCATCGACTGGGATAACCAGAAAAAAATCACGAGCAGCGAAGAGTTTTATGAGGCTCTCCAAGAAGTAGGCGATAAAAAACATGTGGTGTTAATTATTCGTCAAAAAAACTTTCAAAGGTACTACACCTTGCGCCTACAGTAGAGGCGTTTTTCTATTGAAGATGTTCCACAAACTCTTGAAATTCCCTGTCTTTTCTTACAAGATCAAAGGCAGGGTCTTTTAGTAGATCTCGTGTATCCACACCTAGCCTGTGCGCGCTTTGCACCCAGCCGCCTGCAGATATTGGATCAGATAGCCTTCCAAAAGCTTTTGCATTTTTTACCGCAACCTCTTTTTGGGGATACTCCTGAAAACATTGAGAAGAAAGCTTGGTAACAAGAGCGTAATCCTCATGTAAAAATGCGAGTTCATGCAGCAAAAAAAGCGGCTCTTTTCTCACAGAATCTTGTACATTTAGCAGCATGTCATACGCTTGTTTTTTTCTTCCTTCTTTGTAGTACAAAAGGCCTAAATACTGCGCTGCAGTTTTGTAGGCAACACCTTGATTTGTATAACGAAGGATCTCTTCAAAAGCGGCTCTTGCTTCTTCTTTATTCCCCTGCATCAACGCATTTTCTGCTGAGGAAAGGAGCGTTTTTACCTCAGAGCTTTTATCGGAAGAGGTGATCTCTTTAGAACGCTTCCAAGACTGGTAGCCTTCAAAAGTAAACAACAAAAACACCGTTCCAATCAAAAATGCTCCTAACGTGAAAAATACTGCTGCTAAAATACCTGCTAAAACCATGCCGATAAATAGGGTGATTTTAATCCCTCGAAAGCCAAAAAATCCTTCTAGTACAATCCGTAGAAGCTGCCCTCCATCTAATGGCAAAATAGGTAAAAGGTTGACAAGCGTCCAAAAGATATTTATGTAAAAAAGTAGATAACAAGCGATACGTAAAAAAAGCGGAATGAAAGCAAGAAAAGTGCATCCCTTAGCAGCAAATGCTAATAAAAGCCCGGCTAAAGGACCATTTAATACGATGAGAAATTGCTTCCATAAAGGCAGATCGCCGTCGTAAGTAGTCATCCCTCCAAGAGCGACAAGCGCTATTTTCGGCTTTTTCTTAAAAAAAAGCGCTGTAGAAGCGTGGCCATATTCATGTACAAGCACAGAAATAAAAATAACGACAACCCAAAGTAACAGCGCGCCTAACTGCCCCCCTGAATACATGAACCCTAAAAACGCTGCACATAGCCAAAAAAGCGGATGAATCGTAACGGGAATTTTCCCTGGTATCGTAATCATGGCGCTTTCTCCTTTACTGTTTGCATCAATAAATATAGCTTATGACCTATGTCTTGCATATCTTCAATGTAAAGAAAAGAGGGATTTTTCCGCTCAGTAATCTTAGAAGAAATCGCTTCATAACAATGGTACATAAGCCCTTTGCTTTCTGTAGACTTAGGAGACAATTTTCCCCTCCTTGGGATATATAGAGCAATCGGTTTTTTCTGCATAGACTCTATCCCATTGCAGATCGAAAGATCGACTGCATCTCCTCCTTCTCCAAGAATAAGAAGAGCTTTTGTTCGAGTATCTTCTAAAAGAAGGGGTAGAGCGCTTAGAAAATCCTCTCCTAAAATGGGATCTTCTCCCAAACAAAGGTGCATCGACACACCCAAACCTACCTTTTTGAGCTGAAACGCCGCTTCATAACCTAAAGAAGCTGACCTCGAAATTATCCCAATAGACCCTGGTTGATAGATCGTTGTAGGCATCAGTCCTGCTGAAAACATTCCGGGGAAAATCACGCCTGAAGAGCTGGGCCCAATCATCCTTGATTTGCTGTTTTTTAGCGCTTTTTTGCTATCTAGCATATCGGATAAAGCTACGTCTTTTGTAAAAGAGATGATCCAAGGAATCTCTTCTTGCACTGCTTCTTCTACTGCATATTTGAACTGCTCTTTTGGAACAAAAACGAAAGATGCATCGATAGAAAAAGCCTTTTTTGCCTCTTGAATCGAAGAAAAAATGGGTTTTCCAGCTACCTTTTCTCCTCCGTTTTTAGGCGACACTCCCCCTTGAATCACAAGACCTTGTTCTAGCCATTTTCTAGTGTAAAAGCGGGCCGCTCGTCCTGAGAGGCCTTGCACAATAAACGAGGTGTTTTCATCAATCCACACTAGAGCCACCCTTTTTTGTCACTTTTTTTACCGACTCGGCAAAACTAGAAACGGTTTGGATCCCCGCTTCTTCTAAAAGAAGATTGCCATCTTTTACATAATTTCCCTCCATACGGACAAAAATGGGAAGATCTACTTTTGTAATCTTCAACATATCGACTAAATCCTTTGCCAGTACCCTGCAGTCGATTCTTTCTGTAATCAGATAAAAAAGCGCTTTTTCCATTGAAGAGTCCGATAGCATAACCTGCCATCCCGTATGCAAAAGATCTTTTGACGCTCCTTTATCTACATTGATGCAGCAAGAGAGTTTTCCACCTGCAGCTTCTATACTATCCATCAGCGCATAACCAAGGCCTCTACCGCTTACCATACATCCAATATTTCCAGAAAACGACGTATAATCGATATCAAATTGCTCTGCGATTTTTTCTTGCAGCGTGTAACGATAAGGATCGTAAAAAACAGCGAGCTCTTCATTGCGAAATAACGCCCTTTCATCGATAAAAAGTGTGATATCTTGTACAAACGGCATCCCTTTTTTCAGCACAATCTCCGCCTGCAAATCGATCCCATCTTTTTCCTCATAAAAAGAAAGTAGCTGCCAAACAATAGGGATAAACATCTTCTCTTCTTCAGGTAGAGCTATCTGCTCTTTTTCCAAAGAGCTTGGATAATAACTCCATGTATAAGCGTGTTGAGGCGTTGTAAATACCGCTTTTCTTAAGGCTTTTTCATAATCAATGGAAAGGGAAAGTTGCCTCTTAGGAGAAGCGTCCATTTTTTCCTGAATGGATACAAGGGAAAAAAGCGCGCTTTTTTCCTCATTTTCCACCCATTTTTTTGCTAGAAACATCGCTTCATCGCGGGTTTGAGCCGCAACTTTTTCGCGATCTTTTCCAGTAAGCTCCATTTCTACAGATCGTAGATCTAAGCTGCGCATGAGAAGTTTTAGCTCTTCTAATGTTTTTGCTACGCCAAAACGCAAAGTAGAAATGCCATAGTTACGCAAAAGCTGTTTTGCCTGGTACGAGTGCAGGTGCATAGAGATCTCTTTGTTTTGTTTATCAGCTAAAAACGGTTTTTCGCGCAATAACCAATCAGAAAGAGCCTCGCTTTTTATTACCTAGGTCGAATAAAATGCTTTTCATTAAAATTTTTATGCTCATGATCATTCATTGGAATATTACTCCAACCTCCTCTTTAAACTGCTCGCCTGAAACGCAACACTCCCAAAACACATCGAGGTATTCTTGGTTGCAAGATCTATTGCAAAAAAACAATATTACCATCCAGGCGTCTACTATAAAAGAGCTGCGTATCGACTGGTTTACTATGACCCAAGTTCTGGCTTGTAAAAAACGCACCATCACTATTTGCTTCATTGACGGTGCAGGCCCGCAAGGAAATTACAACCTGCAAAATATCCATCTACCTCAAAGTCTAAAAGAAAAAAAAAGGCGCTACGCCTCATTAGAATCGCTTATTCATAAAAAATGCCCCCCTCCCCTGAATAATAAGGTCCGGTATGGCTCTACCTATTTAGGTCTTTTTTCTACTGAAGGAGCGGGTAAAGCTCCGCTTCCTTTAAAGTACCATTCCCTTAAAGGATCCCCCGTGATTTTCTACCCCTATTGTATCTCACCTCAGCAGCACATAAAAAAGCTGCCTTCTACATGGCAGGAAGAAGAATTATACAAGGTCGCACAAGCGCAGCTTTGTTGCAGTTTGTTTGCAAAAGCGCAGCTTCCAAAAACGCCAAAAAAAAGAAAGGAGATGAAACAACATCTATTCAGCTTTTCTTTACAACGGACAAAAGCCCTTCAGAATCAAGTGGAAATGCTTCTCCAAATAGCAGAGAAATATCAAACTAACCTTCCGCAAAACTGGCTCTCAACAGTTGCAAAAAACACCTATATACTAGGAGAAGAACTAGGCATTGCAGGACCTCGACCTACAAGCTGGCAAAAAATGATGGACTGTGTAAAACAAGTTTTTTGCAAGATATACTCTATAGATAAAGAAAAACCTTTTCTTGCGTCTTTTTACCACAGCATACAAAAAGAAGATTTCCCCAAAGAAGCGGTTTCTATTGGATACAAGTTGTGTAATCTACAGACGATTTCTGAGCTTTTGCAGCCAAAGATAGTTAAAGGGCTAGCCAAAGAATACAGCTTTTTTTCTTATCACTATGCCAAAGCACAAGAGCTACAAGGCACAGGAGCGACAGGACACGTGCACCCCTCTTCAGAGGAACTACAATTAGACGAAAAGGGCCTTTATATACGCACCCCCTTTTTGCTAGCGTATGATTACCGAATTTACCCGGTAGCTAGAAACTACATCTTCCCCATCATGCAAGCGGTGCGAAAAAAAACACTTACAGTAGAAAAAGCGCAGATACTTCTACAAGCTTTATTTCAAGGACAAAAAGTACATAAAGATGAGATGGATAACGCCTTTTCCCTTTTGATTATGCGCACATGGCAGCTTTTTCTAGTGGTCTACCAAGGCGCTTTATCCTGCCTATCTGAAGATGTAACACCTGTAGAAAATGCTTCTCCTATTACGCTATACAGCTTTTTAAAAGAGCTGAGGCGCCTATCACTTTGCAATAAGATCTACCAAAAACTTCTTCCGAAAATTTCTTACTATCAAAAAGCAAAGCCTCTAAAAAAAACGTCTTAATATTGCGCGCTGATAAATCCTTGTGCTAAGCTTGTATGAGTAGAGGCGTATCGTAAAAGCGCAAAATATACTACAAGAGATATCTTATGTTCCGTTCATTAAAAAAAGTTTTTCAAAAAGCGCGCTCTTCTTTCGCATCTTTTCGCTCGCAGCTGGGAAAAAAAATCTACCAACTGTTCACAAAAAATGTAGAAGAAGCTTCATTTGACGAGCTAGAAAAACTATTTTTCGAAGCAGACCTCGGAGGCGAGCTGTCCATGAAACTTGTAGATAAGCTCCGCATCTTGCACAAGAAAAACCCCACTATTTCTCCTGAAGATATCCTTTTATTTCTGGAAGAGGAGATACTTGCGATACTGGAAAAAGAAAAAAAAGAGCCGATGACAAGCGCATCAGCACCTCATGTGATCTTGGTTGTAGGGGTAAACGGCTCTGGGAAAACGACAAGTATTGCCAAACTTGCCAAATACTATAAAGATAGGGGAAAATCTGTTCTCATATCCGCTTCTGACACCTTTAGGGCAGCTGCTGTAGAACAGGTAGATCATTGGGCAAAAACCTTAGGCGTATCTATTGTCAAGTCGTCTCCAAAGGCAGATCCCTCTAGTGTGGTTTTTGACGCACTTTCCTCTGCTCAAGCTAAAGGGATCGATATTGTCCTCATTGATACAGCAGGCAGGCTCCATACGAAAACCGATCTTATGCAAGAGCTGGAAAAAATCCAGAAAACTGCAGGAAAAAAAATCGATGGAGCTCCCCATGAAACGCTACTGGTAGTCGATGCCTCTTCAGGACAAAATGCACTTGATCAAGCAGAAATCTTTCATAAGTATACAAACATTTCTTCTTTGATATTGACCAAACTCGATGGCAGCGCGAAAGGAGGCGTTGTGGTAGCGTTAAAACACCAAAAAAATCTCGATGTGCGCTTTGTAGGCCTCGGTGAATCTGCAGAGGATTTGACCCTATTTGATCCGAGATCTTTTGTAAAAGCCTTACTTGAAATCGATGCATGAATACGCCTTTAGTCCATTGGATCCAAGATCTAAAAAGCTATTTAGCTGAAAATCATCCCCCCATCTACCTAACGCCTTCTTTAGAAACGCTTGTACAATCTTGTAGAAAACCTCCTTCCCATCAGAAAAAAACGCCTACGGTCCCTACCGATGAAACGCGTTCTTCTCTCAAAGCAATCCCTGCAAAAACCAGGCCAGAAACGCTCACCAACCCCCGTACAAAACCAGAAGAAAAAACGTCTTTACCAACTAAAGACTTATCTACTCAGATAGAGCCTGCAAAAAAAACACCTCCTCAAAATAAAAAGCCTCTTTTTGATGAGTTAATTGATGTGAAAACTATTTTACAAACTCTACAAGTAGAGCTAAAACAGCAGGTTTTACCAGATGATGTAGCTAAGAAAAAACAACAAGCGTACAAATACACCACATTTCTTGCGCCTATCACCTTGATCTCTTGTGAACAACATCCAGAAAAGCAGCGCTTTCTCTACGAGATATCTTTAGCGATTCGGGCGCATTTTGCCGAAGCAAAAGTACTAAGTTACGATCCAAGTTGGGATATATCTTCTCTTTTTGCCAAAAACCCCTGCCAGCTTTTTATCGTAGAAGAAGATCCATTTTTTTCATGTAAAACCCTTCTTCCCTTGTACCAAGAACGCCCCGACCGCAGTAAGGCGTATCTTGATAAAACCCCCGTCTTATTTTTACCTCCCATTGAACAGTATTTTAGTAGTCCGGGAAAAAAAAGGGACCTCTGGAAAACTCTTTCTACCAAATTAAACCCTCGTTTATGAATATTGCAGAAGTGGTGGTGAAAGCCCCTATTTTTTTCCCATTTGATTATGCGGTTCCTAAAAAATGGCAAGATAGCATCGCACCAGGTGATCGAGTAACCGTCTGTTTTCGGGGTAAAAAAGTGACAGGATACGTATTTGCCCTCAAAGAGACCTCGTCTTGTAAAACACTTCTTGAAATACTCGAGATTTTTAAAGATACCGCTATGTGTAAAGAGGTATTTACCCTTGCTAAATGGATGGCGTCTTATTACGCTTCTTCGTTGAGTAAGGTGTTTTTTTCTGTTATGCCCTCTTTTGTGGAAAAAGTAGATCATCCAAAAACAGAAAAAACCCTCCACCTTCTAAAAAACAGAAAAGACACCTTAGAAGAAGTCCAAAAGATCCGCTACCGTTTTGCGAAAAGGGCAGAGCTTTTAGAAAGGTTTCTGAAGAAAAAGATCCTCGTTACAAAAGATCTCAAAACCTATAGCGCGCAAATACAAACCTTAATCAAACAAGGATGGATTACGCAAAAAGAAAGACCAGTAGAAGAGGCTCTTTTAGAATCTCACGACTACTTTTTATCGCAGCCCAAAACGCTCAATGAAGAGCAAAAAATAGCTTTCGATGCCGTTTTTTCTGCCATAGAAAAAGAGATATTTCAGGTGTTTTTACTGCATGGCATCACTGGTAGCGGAAAAACAGAGGTGTATCTCCAGCTGACAGAAAAAGTGCTGAAAAAAAACCGCAGCGTGATTCTTCTAGTGCCAGAAGTTGCTCTCACCTCGCAGCTTATCGAAACATTTAAATCCCGCTTTCATGAACCGATTGCGATCTTCCACCACCAAAGATCCCCCAAGCAAAAAGCTGCCGACTGGAAGGGGTTGAAACAAGGAAAAATCCGGATCGCTTTAGGAGCAAGGTCAGCAGCATTTGCCCCTGCCCAAAACCTTGGTTTGATTATTGTAGATGAAGAGCATGACTCTTCTTATAAACAAACCGAAGAAATGCCAACGTATCATGCAAGAGATATTGCCATCCAGCGGGGATTTTTCGAAAAAGCGCCGATTTTGTTAGGCTCAGCTACCCCCTCTATTGAAAGCTACTATAAAGCAAAGACGGGTAAATACAGCCTACTGACCATGCAAAAACGGGCAAAAGCTGCCACACTTGCTCCTATATCGATTGTATCTATGCAACAAGAATATGAAAAATCAGGAGGGTTCACCCATTTTTCCTCCTCCTTACTCTCAGGGATCAAAGAGCGGATGCAAAAAGGAGAACAGACCCTGATTTTATTCAATAGAAGGGGCTACCGCACATCTAGAGTTTGTAGCGCCTGCGGTAAAGCATGTAAATGCAAGTTTTGCGATGTCTCTTTAACATTTCATAAAGGGGAAAACCGTCTTCGCTGCCATCTATGCGGGTATTCTATATTCCCTCCAAAAACATGCCCTTATTGTAAATCTGTGCATACGCTTTCTTACAAAGGATTTGGTACAGAGCATGTAGAAAGCGCATTAAAAGCGCTTTTACCCGAAGTTAGAACCCTTCGAATGGACCGCGATACCACACAAAAAAAGGGAGATCACGAAAAGATTTTTCGCTCATTTCGCTCGGGAAAAGCAGACGTTCTCATCGGCACGCAGATGATCGCTAAGGGATTTCATTTTCCATCGGTTACATTAGTTGGTGTGATGCATCCAGAAAAAGCGCTCTTTCTTCCCGATTTTCGGGCGCCAGAACAAGTATTTCAGCTCATCACCCAGGTAGCGGGAAGAGCGGGAAGAGAAGATTTAGAGGGAAAGGTGATCTTACAGACCCACCTTCCCGATGATCCTACCATGCAAAAAGCAAAAAAGCAGCATTACCTTGCGCTATATACCGAAGAAATCGCTGCGAGACAGCAGTTTCATTACCCCCCTTTTTCTCGCCTTGTAAAAATTGTGTTTTCTTCGATCAAGCAACAAGAGTTAGAAAAATGGAGTCTATCTATCTACAAAGAATTACAAAAACTTTGTGTAAAAGATACGCTGTATCCTTTAACGGTGCCCTCCCAAGAAAAAATCAAAGGCCGTTACCGCAAGCAGTGCCTTATACGCACAGTAGAAATGCCAAGGCTTAGCTCTTCTTTAAGAGCCTATAGAAGCGCTCTTCGCCTGCCTTTTACCTGTAAAATGCTCATCGATGTTGATCCTTTATCGATACTATGAACCGTTGAATATAGTTTATCCTACCTGTTTTTCCAATAATCCGGTAAACAGGAACGGGTAAAAAATGCTGCAACCATGTCGATAAAACCATCTTTTTATTCTTTTTTCCCAAAGGAATTCATTGATCAAAAAACCCGCACTAAAGATGTATACCAACAGTCTACAGCAGGCGCTCATGCTGTAGCTGTAATGATGAACCACCTACCAAGCTGTGTATTTGCTCATATGGAAAAGCAGTATCGGATTGGAAATGCCACCTGGCTACAACTGCTACCTGAAAACCTTCGAAAAACCGTAAAAAGAGGGCTCTCAAAAAAACGAGCTGAAGAAGATAAAATCCGCTATATCCAAGGGGTATTTAAGCGTGTATTTCCTGATTTCATAAAAAACACGGAAGAATCTGATGGTAACCGCAAGATATTTCAGCTGCATTTTTTACCTCTATGCACCAAAGAAGAACAAGAGACATTTTTAGATGAGTTACACGAAAAAGAGAGAAAAAAATGCCGATTTGTACAAGATTTTCCCCATATACCTCCCGAAGCAAAAAGGGTATATCAAAACGCAAGTAAGGCGTTGATTCGAGAAGTAAAAAAGCATCTCGAAAAGACCAGTAGACTTGTGCAAGCTCTTAGAAAAGATCGCCATTACCGGCAGATCACCTATCCACAAAACGTCCGCTTTCTAAGGTGGCTTGGCCCCTTCATCAAACCCATCTACAATAGCTGTTATCCTAATAAATTTCCTTTTCGTATCCTACAAGGCTTCGTAAAAAAACTATTTTTTTCCAAGGAAACGGAGCAAGAAAAAATACAAAATACGCTGCTTTTTTTGCTCCCTTTTTGGTACGGCAAAAAACCGTGGACATTTGATATACACACCATTTTTGCAACAAGAGATTTTTCAATTGATCCCTTTGTATTTTTTGTAGAGAAAATCATAGAAAAAAAATATGAAAACCCAGAAAAAATCGTAGAAAAAAATCCAACTGTACTGGATAAGCTATCTTTTTTACAGCGCTCCTTTCATTTAGAACTCTATGCTGCACTTAGAATGAAAGAGTATTCTTTTGATGTGCAAAGCGTTTACAAGATATTTGCCCACTGCCTTGCAGAGTATGGCCCTAAAACCCCTTCTTCTATCGATAAAACAGAGCTTTTTTTCAACCGATCTTTGATCGAAAAAAGTATCTACCCATTTTTCCTAGAAAAAGTACAAATAGCTCTACAAGATCTTTTAAGCCCACCTAATCAGCCAAAAAAAGCGCATTTTTCCGATTTAGATCAGCTCCATCTGCAACAGAAAAAAATAGATGAGGCTCTGTATGCAAAGATCTCAAAAAACATCCCGATCGAACTTGCTGCATTAAACGATCTACTTTCCTCTCCAGCAAAAGGAGCTGCTTTATATATGGCAGGATATATCTTGTACCACTCTTTTCGTAAAAAATCTTTTTGGAAGGTCTATTTTTCAGCAGTGAAAAAAATAGAAAAGCAGCAAATGGATGCGCTACCCCGTTTTTATACCCAAATAGTTAGAGGGAAAAATCCAACAAGAATTAAAGCGCTATACCATAAAAAAAACCCGCTCTTTTTTTGCGCTTTGTTTTCTTTTAACAAGGTATGTTCTGTGTTTTGAAGCATCTTCTGAAAAAATCGCTTCTATCCAAGAAGAGGTCAATCATATGGATCCATATATTTCTTGTGTAGATGTGGAGCTAGCGCATCTTTTCCATGCAGAAAAACGCGCTGCTAGTAGAAACAATGCAAAAAGTAGAGCGCACCCATTATCTCTTCATGAAGAAAAACTACCT
>CALBPE010000030.1 GCA_937899275.1 uncultured Chlamydiae bacterium | reverse complement strand
TTTTTCATAACGAGCATCTAAATAAACATACCGCATGTTCCCAAGAGGACGGCTCCTAAACTTCTTCATCTAGTAACTTACTAACTCTAGATACCTGTGTTGAGCTGATTTCTAGCCCACAGAACTCTTCTGTAATCCGCTTAACGCGCCTTGTAGAGACGCCATTAACATACATTTCTGCAATGGCAAGCCTTAATGCCCGTTCTGATCTAGTGCCCTTGTCTAAACATTTGGGATAAAAAGGAATATTTCTTGTCTTAGGAACGTGTAATTGTAATTTTCCCATACGGGTTTGCAGCATTTTATTCTTGCATCCATAACTGCTACAGGATCTTGAAAAGACTCTTATAGTAGGGGCTCTTCTTACAGTGGTAGATATCGTAGCTGCTCTAGCGAAAAATATCTTTGCGGGATTTGTGAAGGTAACTGGTTGTGGCCGTGACACTTTGAAGAAGATCAAATCCAGTGTATATGGAAGCTATTTAGAGGAAAAGAGCTACGCCCGGTATCTTTTGGGTGTGATCCCTTTAGCAATTCCAATGCTAAACATTGCATATACTGATTATAACACCAACGAATGCACCTTTCGTTTTGAATGCCGCAGAGCAGAGCAGGGTATTCGTATTGAAGAAGAATATCATCAATATTCTAAAAGAGCGGTATCAACATTAGAAAACATGTCTACACAAGAATAAAATTTTGGAGGAAAAATGCCCTCTCATTTGCCAGCAGTAGATAACAATACGGTTGAGCCATTTGCAATAAATTTCCGTGCATACCAAAAAAGAGAAACATTTCCCATCGTTGCAGAAATGGCAATCTAGTCGATGGAGCTTTATTGTTGTGGTCTTATTTTTCCCCCTCAGGAGAAAATGTATCGGGCAATGTGAGAGGAAGGTGCGCACGGCAAAAAGGAGTTCTGCGCTTTTGTCTTTAACCGATCTAAAAAATCGTACAGGCTTAGACTATGAGCCGCTAAAACCGGGAATATATAACGTCTTAAGTCGGGAAGTAGATAGGAATCTTCCAAAACTGGAAAATCTTAAGCTGGAAAGCGCTGATACACCCACGCGTTTAGTTCATAAAGCTCTGGAGAAGGTACATGAGGAAACGCTCAATAAGATAAAGAATATAGCGCTTAAGCGCATAGCTAATGAACAGCTATCCGATATATTAAATGAAGGGCTGCGTGGAGCGCCCTCCCATTTAAATGGAACCACCCTGCCTGACTCTAAGACATAGAGAAAAAATAGAAATTTAGCTCGGTATAAAGCGCCCCGCAATTTATCTAGCGCCAGACCTTGCGCTTCTCGTGACCTTTGTCCAAAGGTCAATTTACGCAAGCCTTTCCGAAGATATAAGTGCAAGATCTTCTAGTACTTGTGCTCCAATCAACTCTTCTTTTGTTCATTTTTTTTAAAAAGTAAAAAACACATTAATCTTGAAATGAGGCGTTTATATTATAATTAATATAAATTTTTATTTAAATTTAATATAAAATAGTTTATAATATTATTAAATAAAGAAAAAAATAGGTAGAAAAATAATGAGTGGTGCTATATTAAATATTATTCAAGAGGGTGAGGGGAAGGAAATAGCCTCTATCCAATTGCTACATGATTTGGAGGCGACTTTTATAGTAGGAACTCTTCTTACAGTGGTAGATATTATAGCTGTTCTAGCCAAAAATATCTTTACGGGATTTGTACATCTAACGGGAGGATGGGGCCGCGACGCTTTGAACCATATCGAGTCTAGTGTATATGGCAGCTATTTAACCGAAAAGTCTTACTCTCGCTACCTCTTAGGTTTGATCCCTGGTGCGATTCTGGTTTTAAACAAGATGCATTCTACTTATAACAGCGATACATTCTCATACACGTATACGGACGCGCAAGGTCAAAAGCAAAAGGGTACATGTTCTGCAAGAGCGCAGGCGGTGCTCACAAATATGGCAACAAAGGGGTAAAATGTCTTCTCACATACCTATAAATAAAAATACCGTTAGGGAATTTGCGACAAATTTCCGTGCATACCAAAAAAGAGAAACGATTCCTCTTATTGCGGAAATGAGCAATCTAGTCGACGGATTGTTTCTGTTGTATTCTTGTTTTTCTTCTGCAAAGGGAGGTGTAACACAAAATGTAAGAAGAAGCTATGTGCAGCAAAAAGGCGTCCTTCGCTTTGCTCTTTTACTCATCCCCATTGTGGGCTCTTTATTGGTCCGGGTTTTGAACTTTTTCAATCCGAAGTATATAGAAACTGGATGTGACGATGCGCTTGGTTGTGAATATCTTTTGAAGGAAGCGGGTTCTCATAATGGCGACTCAGAAGGTGAAATTTTCATAAAGAATAATTGCTACAGGCAGAAATTAGAAAAACAACTCAGCGAAAATAACGGTGTACCAACGGAGCAATCTGCAGTTGATCTGCTTAACGCTTTTCATAAAATCGCGAGTGATGTTGGATTGAAAATGCGTTCTGCAGTTGAAGAGGAAGAAGACATCTAAATGCAGGTCGATAGAAAGCGCATTTTTGCTATATCTGCTTTGGAATCAATAGATCTTTTTTTTATACAGGTTTTCTAGTTGTTCTTTTTAACCTAGAGGCCTGTTTTATTTATATTACATTTAAATAAAGTAATTTAAATTAAAGTAGTTTGTTTTGCAGTTTTGACAATTAAAAAGGAAGGTCAACTATGGTTGAGTGTATTACAAGTCGTGATGTGACAGGAGACTACAATACTACAGCGAAGATAAAGCTTTTACATACGTTAGAGGCAATTCCTGTGGTGGGAACGCTACTTACCGTCGTGGATATTGTGGTTGTTGTAGCAAAGAAGCTCTTTGAGTGCTTGGCAAGGCTTTGTAAGTCCCAGACAGGCAATCAATCTG
>CALBPE010000029.1 GCA_937899275.1 uncultured Chlamydiae bacterium | reverse complement strand
CCTTTGACCGCTTTGTATAGCAAGACTGGAACTGCCGTAGCAAGTCTTATCCCCAAAGTCACAAGATCTGCCAGGAAAGTCAACACATAAAGGGTAGTTTTGTTAACCCAGCAACCTTCCCTTTGCAGCATCTCATTCGTAATCTCTCGAGTACTATACAACGCCCAGGTCGTGGGAGTAAACAGTGATAGGCAAAATTCTTTAAAAGGTGAAGTATATTTAGGGTAAAGTAAAGAAAGTAGAACATCCGTAATACCTGCCTGCCTCTGTCCGCAGGCGCGGAGCTCTTTAACATGGCGGCTTAGCTCTGTTTTCGAATTAAAATCTTGATGATAAAGAATTTTTGGCTTAGGCCTGTTATGGTACTCTTTCGAGAAATCTTCAGGTTCTTGAATCTCTAAATAACAATACACCTTTTCAACTGTCATTGGGTCTTCCTAATTAAAATTTTTCGCAAAATCCTACTGGAAATGCCGTATAAATAGCCAGCAGTGCCAGCGCTTATACACTAGATATTTGAAGAGCTATGAAGAGAAAATAGATCTAGTGCATTTAGGTACGTTTGCTCTTGCACTATTTCGGGATCTATCTGTTTGATTTCTGCGATTTTCTCGATCACTTCTAGTACGTATAGAGGCTCATTTGTCTTGCCCCGTTTACTTTGGGGAGCAAGATAGGGGCTGTCGGTTTCTACAAGAAGGCGGTCTAATGGAACGTTTTTCACAACTTCTCGTAAAAGATCGCTTTTTTTATAGGTAATGATGCCGCTACAAGAGAGGTGCCATCCTCTTTTTAATACGCCTTCTGCCTCTTGCATTGTACCGGTAAAACAGTGAAGGACCGCGGGAAAGTGCGCATGCGCACTTTCTTCATCTGCAATCTGAAAAAGATCTTGAAACGCCTCTCTACAGTGAAAAATCACAGGAAGAGTGTAGGTAAAAGCAAGCTTTAAGTAGCTGCGAAGATACTTTTCTTGCAGGTTTTTAGAAGCGTAGTCGTAGTAGTAATCAAGACCGGTTTCTCCAATAGCTGAAATCCACCCTTTTTTTGCAGCTTCTTCTACCGATGAAAGCATGGTAGGAGAAATGTTTTTGAGATCATTTGGCACAGTAGCTGCTGCATTATGAAAATAAGGATACCTCTTGGCAAGGGATCTGCCTTTTTCTAAGGTGCTTTCATCGGTGCAGATATTCATGATATGAAATGGGCTTTTCTCTTGAGCTCTTTTTAAAAGAGGCTCAGGATCGGTAAAGCCGCTGACATGCGCATGAGAATCAAAATACATAGACCAACCAGATATTTTTACTGTAAGATTAACAGAAATTTCCTAAAATCCCAAGATAGATTCCTCTGGCAAGAGTAAGGGGTAAGATGGCTTCAAAGGTTTTGGTATGTATTTCTTATTGGTAAAAGCGTATTTAGAAGCAGATTTTCTAGGTAGATGCATTTTCTTTGCACTATTTCTTCTATCGGTGCTTTCTTGGATAGCGCTTTTGTATACCATATGGCTATCGGTCCAGTTTAAAAAAAGCGCATCAGCATTTTCTCATTTAATCGAACAACAAAAAGAAAAACCGCTCCAGCTGCAAATTCCTAAAGGAGCGGCGAAGGCTGCAATAGATAATCCTTCATTTGCTGTGTATCAAGTGATCAAAGAAAAAACCTGTGAGATTTTAGAAAAAAACCGGTTTTTCACTGAACAAGAAGGAAAAGGCTTAATCTATCTATCCGATAGCGATATGACTCTTGTGAGTACGCAGGCGGTAAGCGCTTTAAACCGGGCAATCAAACCGCTAGAAAAATACCTTTTCCTGTTGCCTACAGCGGTAAGCCTAGGCCCTTTTTTAGGTTTATTAGGAACCGTATGGGGCATTTTACTCACCTTTCATCAACTGCATACCTCCAGTATGCCCAAAGCAGCGCTTTTATCGGGACTATCTACGGCGCTTGCAACAACTGTGATCGGGCTTTTAGTAGCGATACCTGCGTTAATCAGCTACCAGTATATAAAAAGCGCTTTAGAAGAAAGGCGAAAAGACCTAGAGCACTTCGCAAGCATGCTTCTTGCTACAATTGAGCTGTGTTATAGGAAAAACCGTTGAAAACACGTTTACCTCTATCAAATAAAATAGCTCAAGCAGAAGAGCTGATCCATTTGACCCCGCTGATTGATGTCGTATTTATCGTGCTGATTGTATTTATTTCAATCAGCCCTTTTTATGCAACAGACTCGATTAAACTTGCCCCCTCTTCCCCTGAAAAAACCGCTTCTTCTTTCGAAGAAAACCACTCTCTTAAGATCTATGTCGACGAAAGGGGAATAGTCCAGATCGATGGAATCGAGGTCGCTCTACCACATCTTTCTTCTTTGCTAAAACCGCGGCAAGAAAAAATCGCTTCTTTGTACTACGATGAAGCGGCGCCTTTTGGCGTATACCAAAGAATCAAAAATGTGTTAGAAAAAGAGGGGTATGAACAGCTTATCATTGTTTTGGATCCTCCTGAATGAGCCTTCCTCCTGTACTAAAAAAAATCGGAAGCTATGTAATAGCTAGCCATGTATTTGTGTTATGCGCCCTGATCTTTGCTCCGAAAAATCTCCCTGTTAAAAAACCGCTAGTCCTATTGGAGGTAAAGGATCTACAAAAAACTCGTATGGCTCGTGTACCTAGCGCAGTAGATCGAAGTGGAAAAAACGCGCCTATTTCCCCTCAAAAAAAACAGAGTAAAGCGGTGAAAAAACCAGCTGTA
>CALBPE010000028.1 GCA_937899275.1 uncultured Chlamydiae bacterium | reverse complement strand
GTTAAGCGGATTACAGAAGAGCTCTGTGGACTAGAAATCAGCTCAACACAGGTATACGGTTTTTCTTGTTATAGCAAATACTACTCTTTTCATTTTGCTTGCACCTGCATTTTTCATCCATGCAGGAGCTGCATATGCACAAAGTGGGCTCACCCGCATGACCGATATCTTCCCCTCTTTTATCCGAAAAATCCGGCGTAAAATACAATCTTCTTGATTTTTTTTAGCTGTAAATTTAAAGTATTATCCTTATTTGTAATTTTTTTTATAAAACCTGTAAATATAATACCGAAAATTAGAGAGGCTCATTATTAGCGCAACAAATTCTATTCATCCTGTTCTTCATTCATCAGGCATAGTTACACGCATTTGTGAATTCCTTCCAAAACTAGCGGATCTAGAGGCCTTTGCAAAATATATACATGCAACAAGCAAAAATTCTGCAAATGCAGACAGTACTTTGTATGATCTATTAAAACCTATAGGAAATTTAACCTACTTAGAATCTGATGATGATACTCCTCCGATAGATGCCCCTCGTCTACTAAAAATATTGAAACAAGTAGTACCCTTTTTTAAGCCTAAAAAAGAACGCCCTCTTAGCCCTTTAGAAAACTGGCTACACGAGCGTCCCCGCAAGACACTTGAGGATGCAACAACTCTGTCTAGCTTATTTCAGGATTTATATCAGAGAGGAGAACTAACAAAGCCTACAACAACGATTTTTCTTGAGATGGTAGGTTTAGGCATAAACCCTTGGACTTCACATCAGGCATATATGCTGGCTCACTATTCGATTAACGAGGCTGAAGCGCAGCTTAAAGCAAGCAAAATGAAAAAAAATGACCGGGATATTGACAGGTGCTTGCTAATTAAGGAAAGAATATCCCTTGCGGCTCTCCGTTATTTACGAGAAGATTCTTAGAAAAATCGTTTCCATATCTTACAATAAATGTAAAACTCCCGTGAAATAATACCTGTTAACTTATAGTAACTGCGCAGCAAATACTTGGCAAAGCGTTTCTAAAATCAGATCAAACCGTTTTTGTAGTTGAGATTCACCTCCTCTGTAAATCGCTAAAATACGATAGGGAGATGGGCTGGGTTGCCAAAAAACAGGATGGAGATGGCATTTTTTTGCTAAAAAATCGGGTAAAAAACCCACTTCGTCTGTTTCCTGACAAATTTGTGCAATCAAAGACCAGCTAGGGATTCTTGACTTAATTGGTAGGGCGTAGCCATGGACCTGCAGCCACATCTGCTGTAAAAAAAGGACTTCCATCTGCTCTTCTGGAAGAAGCACAGGTTGCAAAGGTATATTTTGCTTGCGGCAGTATAGCTGAAAATGCCCTTTGCCTACTTCTGCTGCCACTACCCCTTTCCATGGAAAGTTATCCAATACAAGCGCCATATCTGCTTCTGTTTGTAAAAGCGCTGAGTAGGCTTGATCTGGCCTCATATGGGTAAATGCAATATTACTTAAAGGAAGAAGAGAAGGGACTACAACTGCTGCAATTGCATGGGTTGTGACAAGACGAATAGAAGGCTCTTCCTTACAAGTAATCAGCCCCCGAATTTTCTCCACAACTTCTTCAAACTGTGGAAGAAGGCTCTTTCCTTTTCTCGTCAGCCGAAACTGCCGCCTTTCATGGGTACAAAGCTCTGTTCTAAAAGCTGCTTCTACCCGCTGGATAGCAGCGCTTGCAGCGCTTTGACTTAGATGGTGCATTAAAGCTGCTTTACCCAAATTTTGCATTCGGGAAGCAGAGATAAAGATTTCTAGGTCAGCGATGCGTAAATTTTTTAATGAGTGTTCAATTTTTTGCAGCGTATGCTCCTCAAATGCAGGAAAAGGATCTTTAGATTCTGACATAGGACTCCCGGCGGCTTCAAATCGATTTTTTCGATTATTAATACCTAAAATATCGAAAATATAAATAAATTTCCAATCAATCTCTTTGATTCAGAAATTGACTAGGTAAACGGCGATTTTTTTCTTTAAAATCAATTCATCCTTGAATATTCTGCACTATATACCGAATATTCAAGGAAAACTATGCAAAGACACCATTTTTTAGAGAAAATTGCGCGTTATTTTCGTACGCATACCGTAGTGGCTATTTTAGGCCCGCGCCAGTGCGGCAAAACCACCCTGACAAAACAGTATATCCGCCATATACAAGATTTTTCTGAGGAAAACTATTTTGATCTTGAAGATCCCATTGCTTTGCAAAGGCTAGAAAACCCCATGCTATCGCTTCGAGCTTTATTTGGACTGGTTGTAATCGATGAAATCCAAAGAAGGCCTGAGCTGTTTCCTATTTTACGCGTACTTGTCGATGACCATGAGCAAAAACAGCGTTTTTTGATTCTTGGAAGCGCATCTAGAGATCTTCTGCAGCAATCATCAGAAACTCTGGCGGGAAGAATTGCTTATATTGAACTGACTCCTTTTGCATTTCAAGAAACAAAAAATCTACCAGCTCTTTGGAGTCGAGGAGGATTTCCTATGTCCTATCTGGCAAAAACAGAAGCAGATAGCTTCGATTGGCGAGAATTTTACATTAGAACAGTTCATGAACAGGACTTCCCCAACTTAGGCATCAACATCGCACCTCACGCCTTAAGGCGCTTTTGGACCATGTTATCCCACTATCATGGCAATCTGTTTAACGCTGCAGAATTAGGCCGCTCTTTTGGCGCTGCAGACACTACAATCAGAAGATATGTAGATCTACTGACAAGTACATTTATGATCCGCCAGTTACAACCTTGGCATGCAAACATTAAAAAAAGGCAGGTTAAAGCTCCAAAAGTGTACATGCGAGATAGCGGGATACTCCATTCCATGCTAAATCTAACCACACATGCAGATGTATTACAGCACCCTAAATTAGGCGCTTCTTGGGAAGGATTTGCGCTAGAAGAGATCATACGGGCGCATCAAGCGCGCAGTGAAGATTGTTATTTCTGGTCCACGTACTCTGGGGCAGAAGTGGATTTACTTCTGCAGAAAAAAGGAGCGTTTATTGCGTTTGAATGCAAATTTTCTGACGCCCCTAAACTCACAAAGTCTATGCATAGCGCGTTACAGGATTTACCCATTGAACATCTTTTTGTGGTCTATCCTGGAAAGCAAGACTACCCCCTTTCTGAAAAAATCACTGTAAAGGGATTAGAAAGTTACTTACTAGAAGTCACCAAAGAAATCACCGGCACTCAGTAAAAACGGGACCAGATTTTCCCCCGCCATATTCTATTCCTAAGGTATTTAAAATCGATTTTTTCGATTTTAAATACCTTAAATATCGACAATACAAATAAACTCTTGTGTACTATCCTAGATTTTTTATCTAAGGAGTAATGGAATGAATAAACGATTTGGTATACTGCCATTTTTTCAATGGCTATGCAGATGGAACTTTGGAGACTTTAAAAGAGAAGAGTTCAAAAAGTTTCTTAGGATGGGGTTGATCTTTTCTTTGATCATTGGGGTGTATTGGACCCTTAGGCCCTTAAAAGATGCTATCTTCATACAATTTGTAGGTAAGTTTCAACTGCCTTTCGCAAAAACGATATCGGTATTAGCCCTTCTTCCTTTAGTGATGTTCTATACAAAACTTTTAGAAAAGACCTCTAGAGAGAAGATGCTGGTGATTTTACCTGCATTTTATGGAATAGTCATTTTGGGATTTAGCCTTTTAATGAGCCAAGTACAAGCCTCTTGTGATGTTTTAGCGGCTCCCCCTTTGTATTCCATAGCTCTTCGGTCATTAGGATATTTTTGGTATTTGTTTGTCGAGAGTTTTGGATCTTTAGTTGTCGCATTATTTTGGGCGTTTGCAGCTGATACAACCGATCCTATCATGCAAAGAGAGGATTTCCTCTAGTCGTTGCAATAGGGCAGTTAGGCGGCATTTTTTTCCCCTACACTATTGGAGGTATGCCGCATAGACTGCACTGCAGCACAGATAGTTTGTCTATGCTTTTTTTGGGGTGCTTGATTTTATGTATTATTCCTCTTGTCCGTTATTTCTTAAGAAAAACTCCTGCGGATTTATTGGTTTCTTTCCACACAAAAGATACAGACAAAGAAACTGGTAAAGAAGAGCCAGGATTTTTAGAAGGACTGCGATTGATGATGAAAAACCGCTATTTACTTTGCATCTTCGCAGCGAACTTTATCTACGAAGTTGTGATTACCATTTTTGACTTCAACTTCAAAATTGCAGTAGGATCTGCTTATTCTGGAGTTGCTTTAAGCAATTATTTAAGCATCTACGCATCAAGCGTAAATATCGTCTCTTTAGCCTGCCTTCTTTTAGGCATCAGTAACATATCTCGATTTCTAGGTATAGGAGCTGCATTAGGTTCCATGCCTATTATTGTAGGTATTGCTCTTTTTGGGTTTATGAGTATAGATACGCTAACATTTTTATTTGCGCTTATGGTGGGATCTAAAGCAGTGAACTACGCCCTAAACGGTCCAGCGTTAAAACAGTTATATATCCCCACAACACCTGACGTAAAGTTCAAAGCGCAAGCCTGGATCGAAACCTTTGGATCTAGGTCTTCTAAACAAGCAGGCTCTGTATTCAACATGTCTTTAAGCCCTTTGCAAAGCGCTTTTGGACAAACCCTTGGAAGGTCGTACTACCTCACCTTAAGTGGATTGTTATGTTTTCCCCTACTTGGCTTATGGCTATTTATTGCGATTTTTCTGGGAAGATCGTTTAAAAAAGCAGTACAAAGTAACGTAGTCATCTGCTAAAAAAACTCTTCTAAAAGCGGCGCATCTTTCTGGGCTGTAGCAAAGACCGAAGGCGCGCCGCACTTTATTGGAGCCCCTCCATTTAAAGCGCACCACCCTGCCTGACTCTAAGACATAGGAGAAAGACTAGGTTTATAACCAGCTCCCATTATATTGAGGTGATCACCTCAACAAAAAGACGTAGGCGATGGAGCGTTGAAGACAAAAAAGCCATTGTTGAACAAACGTACCGAGCTTAGATGAGCGCTTCGCTTATTGGAAAAACTTGCATTAGTTCCCGCAAAAAACCGCCTATGGTTTTTCTTGTTATAGCAAATACCGCTCTTTTCATTTTGCTTGCACCTATATTTTTCATCCATGCAGGAGCTGCACATGCACAAAGTGGGCTCACCCGCATGACCGATATCTTCCCCTCTTTTATCCGAAAAATCCGGCGTAAAATACAATCTTCTTGATTTTTTGTATCAGTAAATTTAAAGTATTATGCTTATTTGTAATTTTTTTTATAAAACCTGTAAATATATAGCACCGAAAATCAAAGAGGCTTCTTATGAGCGCATTGCATCCCTTTTTTTATTCAGACCCTGCTCTCTCAATCACTTGTCAGTACCTTGGACCAATAGAAGAGATAGAGCGTTTCGCAAAGGTAATGCCTGAACAACAGGAAAAAGAGTCTTTATATGCGCTACTGAAGCTCGTTGGGAATTTAAACCCCTTAGCATACCATAATCAAACTGAATTGCTATTACCTAACAAGGTGCTAGCAATATTAAAAAACGTAGCCTCATCATTGAGGTCTACAAAAGAACGCTCTCTTAATCCATTAGAACTCCGGCTAAATAAAATTCCTTCTGGGACACTTCAGCATGCAGAAACTCTGCGTCTCTTGTTTAGTGAGCTTGTAAAGGGAAAACCTCTAGAACAACAAGATGGTATTCTTACTTGTGCATCACGTTTACGCATACCCCTTTCTTTCACAGATGCGGATAAAGCATATTCCCTAATTTCCTCTGAGTATAAAGAAGCTGCAATATCCCCTGCGGAAAGAGATACAAACAATGTACAAAATATTGGCAAGCGCTTGCAAACTATGCAAATCATCAACAATAGAATTGACTTCCAACTGAAAGAAAGTGGTCTAAATGACAATTGGAACACGCTTTTGACAACTGTTCGCGTGCAGATACAACACCTTCAGCTACACCTTCGATTACAATCCTTTAAATATAAGATTCAGTGCATCAAAAACAACCTAACAACACAAGAGACCGATCGAGATCTTACAAATATAAGATCGCTGTGCGAAATCCGCACATCTATTTTAACCGCATATAATAACGTTAGGTTATTAAAACCTGATCGCAATCGTATTGTTAATAAACTAATAGAATTAAATATGGAGGCTTTAACCTTAATAATCCAATATGCAGGTGAAGATTGTGGAGGTCTTCAAAAATCCGTCAATCCTGAGATGAAATTCATCAACGAAAAATTAGAAGTTCTAGAAAAGCCCCTTCCACACGCTAAAGAAGATATACAATTGCTGCACGCTCAAATTGATAAATCTATCTCAAATATAAGTGAGATAGTTAGTAAATTAAAACAACTCATTAAGAATGATTATCTTAATAAGCTCGAAAGTGATCTAGAAACCTTGAAAACTAGATATCGTTCATTGATTGTCCCATCTAAAGAAGATACATAATAAATTTTCCCCCAAGGTAAATCGCGTCCATCTCGTTTAGAAAACCAAATTCTTATACCAACGTTTTTTGTTGCAAATGGTTTTTCTTGTTATAGCAAATACCGCTCTTTTCATTTGGAAAGTGGGCTCACCCGCATGACCGATATCTTTTCCTCTTTTATCCGAAAAATCCGGCGTAAAATATAAATCCTCTTGATTTTTTTTGGCGATAAATTTAAATTTTTAATCCTATTTGTAAATTTTTTATAAATATTGCAAATATATAATACCAAAAATTAGAGAGACTTCTTATGAGCGCACTCCACCCTATCACATCTTTTCTTAATTCAGACTCTATTCTCTCAATCACTTGTCGGTACCTTGGACCAATAGAAGATATAGCGCGTTTCGCAACGGTAATTCCTGAACAAAAGGAAAAAGGGTCTTTATATGCGCTACTGAAGCTCGTTGGGAATTTAAACCCCTTAAGATACCATAATCAAACTGAATTGCTACTACCTTGTGAGGTGCTAAAAATATTTAAAGAAGTAGTACCCTCACTTATCTCGACAGAAGAACGTCCTCTTAATGCATTAGAAACCTGGCTACGTAAACTTTCTGCTAAGACACTTCAGCATGCCACAACTTTGCGTCAATTGTTTACTGAGTATGTAAAAAATGAACAGACTCAAACGAATATCCTTATTTGTGCATTACGTTTACGCATATCTCCTTCTTGTGTAGGTTCAGATAAAGCATATACCCTAACCCTCTCTGAATATAACGCATATGCAATACGCCCTGAGGAAAAAACAGCTATAAAAAATGCACAAACTCTTGACACACGCTTGAAAACTATGCAAAGGATCTACAGGAGAATTGCCAGTTACCGGCAATAAGAGACAGAAGATTTTCTAAGTCAGCACAATTGGCGAGATCTTCAGACAAAGGCTGACGTGCAGATACACCATTTTCACACCAGAAAAATTCTTCTAGAATCCGTCTATCCTAAGATCGCTTTTATCGAACAAGAGCTAACAAGATTAGGAAAAGCCGTTAAATTTGATACGATAGGTATAAGATCGCTGTGCAACATCCGCACATTTATCTCAACTATAAAGAAGATAGTTCATGATATATCAAAAACCCGTACCAATTTTCTGCTTGATAAGGTCTGGTTGCAAATAGAAAACTTAGAGACAAGGGCTTTCCGCGCAACAATCCCTCATTTAAAGAGCGGCTCTATTCTAGAATCTGTCTTCCGTGATCTTACTCACATCCGACAAGGATTAATCGTTCTAGAAAAAACTATTCCAGATCTTACAGTCGATGTAAAGCCGATACAAAATAAAATTGATACGTCTAGCTCAGATATACTTGAGCTAATTGATCATATAAACAACATTATACCTCTGAATCTTTCTCATGTCCAAGCGGCGCTGGAAGCCGTGCGCAATAGAAATCGTTCATTGGCAACACAAAGAAGGCTTCTAGAATTCCGCCACGCTATTACCCGCATGCATCAAGCATTAGACGATCTAGAAAAAACCGGTCCAGTTTTCGCAGCAAACAGAAGCTCTCTGGACAAAATCCTCCAATCTATCTCAACTGCACGACAACGAGTTAATGATTTAAGAAAAATCAACACTCATCCTTCTATTTATGAAATGCGAATAGAAGTTCAAAATTTGTGTAGAAGGGCTAACCAATACCAGGCTAGGATAAGGGCCGATGCACGTAAGACACATACCAAGCTTGTTGGACTAAAAAGATACGCTTAAGATATTGAGGACTTACCAAATATTCGTTTCGAATATCATAGAGATCTTTATAAAAACTCTGATAAATTAAAAAACCTAAATATAGAACATATTCTTATTCAACGTTTCAAATATATGAAACGAAAAAACTGATCCTGCCGGAAATCATAGCCAATCTGACAAATGTTGAGAAAAATGAGGACCAGGCAACACCTTTATCTTATTACAGCCTTGAGGAAACTTTTTGCAAAGCTTGCTCATATTTTTCTCGATGAATAGTTCTGACTAACGATGGATCAGTCAGATCTGAGTAGTATCTAAGCTCTCCCTCCAAAACACATACATAATCGATTTTTCCCGAAGGAAGTTTGCGGCCATCCGGTTGGAAAAACCAAATTCTGATTTCTACATTTTTTGCTGTAAATGGATCATCATGAAGGTAAGGCTTGATCTCAGGATCTGCATTGATTGCCGCTAGATATTCTTTAACGGCATACGTGGCAAGCTCTCTTGCTTGAGCAAGATTCACCTCTTGATAAAAACCAAAACTCATGGCCATCATCTGGATATCCCGCATCATACCACCACCTGTACCTATGGTTTTCAGCTTTTTTTCAGCGTAAAATTTTTTCGCCATCTTTGCTGTGATTTGATGCGCTAATTTTACATAGCGAGGTGATTGGTGCAGCAAAGGAGAGCCGCGCAATAGAAAATACGAAACCAATAAAACAGCTCCAATACCAGACCACAACTTCATCTTATCTTCTCACAGAGTTGAGGAC
>CALBPE010000027.1 GCA_937899275.1 uncultured Chlamydiae bacterium | reverse complement strand
GCTCCCCTTCAGTGATGATCACTTCATCGCCTTTCTTCCAGCTGCAACTAAGAGTCTGTTTGACAAGATGAATTGCATCCGTTGTGCCTTTAGTAAAGACGATTTCTTCTACATGCTGCGCCTTGATAAAGTCTGCCACCTGTTTTCTCACCTCTTCTACAAAGGCCGTTGCCTGAACAGAAAGGCCGTATACCGCTCTATGAACAGTGGCGTACTGCTCGAGGTAAAAT
The DNA here is from genome assembly GCA_937899275.1 of uncultured Chlamydiae bacterium. GTDB lineage: Bacteria > Chlamydiota > Chlamydiia > Chlamydiales > SM23-39 > CALBPE01. The sequence goes on along the minus strand of CALBPE010000027.1, from coordinate 33,138 downwards.
TGAGACATCCTATCGATGACAACTTTTGGTTTATGCGTTGTTGCAGCAGAATCTAAGTAGACAAGATTGGGATGCTTATCCCAGATAGGAAAAGCCTGTTTTATTGCGCTTTTTACAACGCTCATAGGTGTTTCTCAATGAAGTTTTGCGTATGGGATAAAGCGGTCTTTGCAAGATCTTTTGGAAATTTTTCTATCACTTCTCTACAAAATGCTTGCATCAATAGCGCTTTTGCCGATGCTTGACTTATGCCTCTACTTTGGAGGTAAAAAAGGGCTTTTTCATCAGGCTCAGCAATGGTTGCGCCGTGGCTTGCTTTCACATCATCTGCAAAAATTTCTAGGTTAGGCATCGCTTGCATGCGGGCTTTTTCCGATAGCAAAAGCGCTCTTGCTAGCTGGTAGCTTTCTGTTTGTTGCGCTTCAGGATGCACATAGATTTTGCCTGCAAATGCAGTTTTTGAGCTGCCTGCAGCTAAGGTTTTGACCAGCTGCGAAGATACCGCTTCAGGGCTTTGATGTTCCATGAGGATATTGAGGCGTTTTTCTAGATTACCTTCATTTAAAATCAAGCTAGAGACAGAAGCATCGGCGTTTTTCCCTAAAAGCGCGATTTCTATTTCTTCTCGAGAAGAAGTAGAGCCTAAATGGACGCTTTGCTTTTGTAAAAAGGCGCCCTCACTCAGCTGCGCTTGAAATGCTCCGGTAAAGTGCGTCGAGATCACATCGGACCAAGAAATTTTTGCAGATGCATCTAAAAAAAGGCTGACAAAAGGCGCTGCATAACTTGCCGAGTCTTCTAAAAAAATTTGCTTTGTCTGCACAGATACATCGGCATCTTTACCCAAAGAAAAATAGAGAAACTGGGGGCAGAGTTTTTCCTGAGAGCTGTGCAAATACACAAGGTGTAGATCGGTTTTTTGCCCATCTTCCACCCGAATAAACAGGGGATCTTTTGCAGTACCTGCTGAAAAAAGCGCTGAGGGATTTTGCGTGCGCTCCACTGCATTATAGGCCTTTCGTAGGGCGAAGTCCCCATAAAGCTCTTTTGCCTCTTCGAAGGAAAGGCAGCTTATAGGAGCGTCTAATAGATCGTTTTCATGTACAGTAGACGCTTCGGGTACATAGACCCCATCGAAAAAAACTAGGGCGTTATCCATAACAGATGGATAAGTAAAAGGGGGAGTTTCTGAGATAGCGGAAAGCGTTTTTTCAATTAACGCATGAAGATAGCGATCTTTTGGGACCTCTTCATATTTTTTTCTTGCAAACTCTTGAAAGGAAAAGGTTGATTTCATCACGACGGCAACACCTTTTGCGTAACATAGCCTAGTTCATCTACCTTGTAGCAAAGGTCCATCGATCCTGATTCTGCAATTTTCCCATCGATCATCACATGAATATGATCGGGACAAATCAGCTTAAGTAATCTTGCGTAGTGGGTGATCAAAATCAGGCTACAGTTTTTTTTCATCTGGTTGATATGTTCTGCCGTCACACGAATCGCATCGACGTCAAGTCCCGAGTCTGTTTCATCGAGTACAGCAAGTTTTGGCTCGAGTAAAGCCATTTGCAGCATCTCATTTTTCTTTTTTTCACCACCAGAAAACCCTTCGTTTAAAAAGCGACTTTGCAATATAGGATCCATAGCCATTTGTTCCATTTTTTTATTCAAAAGGTCTTGGAATTCTGCAGCAGACAGCGGTTTTTTCCCTAGGGCTTTTCGCTTATTTTGCACCGCTTGCTCCAAAAATGCCGCATTAGTCACTCCAGGAACCTCGATGGGATACTGAAAACTCATAAAGATCCCTAGATGCGCCCTTTCTTCTGGTTCTAATGCTAGCACATCTTGTCCTTGAAAAAAGATCTCTCCAGCGGTTACCTCGTAGTCGGGATGTCCCGCTAAAATATTGGCTAAGGTGGATTTTCCCGCGCCGTTAGGTCCCATAATCGCATGAGACTCCCCTGCTAAAATTTCTAAAGAAAACCCTTTGAGTATCGGTTTTTCTCCAATTTTTGCATGGACATTATGTAGTTGAAGAAGTGTATTTTTCATGATGATTTACCCTACAGAGCGTTCTAGTTTTAAGGTGAGTAGTTTTTCTGCTTCTGCAGCAAATTCCAGGGGAAGTTTTTCAATTACTTCCTGACAAAAGCCGCTTACAATAATCCGAATTGCCTCTTCTCTTGGAATACCCCGCGATTGCAGGTAAAATAGCTGCATTTCATTGAGTTTGGATGTGGAGGCCTCATGTTCTACAGAAGAAGAGGGATTTCTCACATCGATATCGGGAAAAGTATTTGCAGAGCATTGATTGCCAACCAGCATAGAATCGCACTGGGTATAGTTACGCGCTTTTTTTGCTTTCGGCATCATCCGCACAAGACCTCGGTAGCTATTATGCGACTTCTCTGCAGAAATCCCTTTAGAAATGATGGTAGACGAAGTATTTTTTCCCACATGGATCATTTTTGTACCGGTATCTGCTTGCATATGTCCATTGGTCAGAGCAACAGAGTAAAACTCCCCTGTAGACTCATCACCTTGTAAAATGCAGCTGGGATATTTCCACGTAATCGCAGCTCCCGCCTCTACTTGCGACCAGGAAATTTTTGATTTGCGTCCTGCACAAAGACCTCTTTTTGTCACAAAATTGTAGATGCCACCTTTACCTGTTTTTGGATCCCCCGCATACCAATTTTGTACTGTGGAGTATTTGATTTCTGCGTCATCTTTAGCTACCAGTTCTACAACGGCTGCATGGAGCTGATTGGTGTCAAAAGAAGGTGCTGTGCAGCCTTCTAAATAGCTTACGTAAGAGCCTTTTTCAGCAATAATCAGCGTTCTTTCAAATTGGCCTGTATCCCGTTCATTAATCCGAAAATAGGTAGAAAGCTCCATTGGAGATTGCACACCTTCTGGTATGTATACAAAAGAGCCGTCTGTAAATACCGCAGAATTAAGAGCTGCAAAATAGTTATCTCCAATAGGGACAACAGTGCCTAAATACTGTTCTAATAACGCAGGATACGTTTTGACCGCTTCAGAAATAGAGCATAGAACAACGCCTGCTTCGGCTAATTTTTTTTTAAATGTCGTTCCCAAAGAAACGGAATCAAACACCACATCGACAGCGACATTTGTTAGCCTTTTTTGCTCTTCTACAGGTATGCCTAGCTTCTCAAATGTTCGAAGAAGCTCAGGGTCGACTTCATCTAATGAAGAAAGAGTCTGTTTTTTCTTGGGAGCGGAGTAGTAAGAAATATTTTGGTAGTCGATAGGCGGATAGGAAATATTGGCCCACTTAGGCTCTTTCATCGTCAGCCACTTCTCGTAAGCCTTCAAGCGAAATGCTCGTAAAAAAGGGGGTTCTTGTTTCAGATCAGAAATTTTTTCAATAACTTCTTTAGAAAGCCCTTTTTTGAAGGTGTGGGAATCAATTTTTGTCTGAAACCCATACTTATACTCTTTGCTTAAAAATTCTTGTGTCATCCGTTTTTTCGCCCTATCTTCTCGCACATAGTGTAAACGATTGACAAGATCCCGTCAATTTTTCGCTTGTGACCTTGCTAAATGAAAAAATTCTATGTTGTATATCGCGTTTTCGCTATACAAAAAAAGAATAGTCAATAGGAAAAGTATGCCTGCAGATTTTGATCTACCCTATGAAGATCTACACGCCACAAAAGAGATCCTCCGTATGGAGATGAATATGCTAGCAAACGCCATCAACCAGGGAAGCTCTATTCAAGAGCTGCACGCCCTTCTTAAAGAAACCGATGCGGATATTCATAAGCTAAAGGACCCTGAAATCACCAAGACATTCCGGCATATCTGGTACATCATCGACCACAACTACCCGATTGTAGAAACCACAAACTGGGAAATTATCGAGTCTTTAGGTACGGCATTTCGGTTTATCGACCAGAAAACGCTGTATTAGCGTAGCGCTCTTTTTTATACCAAGAAATGGTTTTTTTCAGCCCTTCAGCAAAATCGATTTTTGGTTTATAACCTAAAGAATGGAGTTTTTTACCATCTAATGCATAGCGAAAATCGTGCCCTGGACGGTCGGCTATATGGGAGATATAAGCGCTTTCGTCTAACTGATTTTCAGGGACATCTAAAACAGTAGATAAGATTTTTTTCACTACGGCTAAATTGGTGAAAATGTCTGTTCCACAAATCCCATACGCCTGCCCTTTTTCTCCTTTGGTTAAAATAGTCCAAAGCGCAAAAGCATGATCGTCTACATAAATCCAGCTTCTTTCTTGCTGGCCAGATCCGTATAGGGGTAGTTTTTTATTTTGAAACGCCTTATGCAACATACAAGGAATCAATTTTTCCCTATGCTGAAATGGGCCGTAATTATTCACCGAATGGGAAATGGTAATCGATAAGCCATACGTTTTAGCGTAGGAAGAAACGAGGTGATCAGATGCAGCTTTTGATGCCGCATAAGGAGAACTAGGCCTGTATGGTGTATGTTCGTGAAATGTTCCCCCTTCACCTAAAGAGCCAAACACCTCATCTGTTGAAATTTGATGGAAGTGGATGTGGGGATATTTCCTAATGCATTCTAAAAGGGTAAAGGTCCCTCGGATATTCGTATCTACAAATACCTCCGGGTGCTGTATGCTACGATCCACATGGGTTTCTGCTGCAAAATGGATTACTGCATCAATTTCATGATTGAGTAAAAGCTCTTCGATAAATGCTTGGTGGTGGATATTTGCCTGGTAAAAAGTGTATCTAGGCGAGCTTTCACAAGAGGCAAGGCTCCTTTTTGAGCTGGCATAAGTCAACAGGTCCACGTTGATTACCCGACCTGAAAAATCAGTCTGTTCAAATAAAAAGCGGATAAAAGCAGATCCCATAAACCCGCTGCCGCCTGTGATAAGAAGATTTGCGCTTTTTTTTACTAACATAATGAAAACAGTTTTTGCATGGTGATTTCTAAAGGCTTTTTCCAAGACCTTGGAGTCTTGGCTAGTTTGGCATATTTCTGAGTGGAGAGCACGGAATAAGAGGGCCTCACCACATCTGTAGGTTTGGTTTTAACCGAATGCATTTTCTTACAACGAAGAGAAATAGAGGCGTTTTTTGCTGCAAGCCAGATCGCTTCTGCAAACTGGTAGCGAGATACAGGCTCTTTATTCGCAAAATGAAAGATCCCTGATGCATCTTCCAAGCCCAATACAGCTTCTGCTAAATCTTGAGCAAATGTGGGCCTTCCCACCTGATCTTCTACAACAGATACTTCTTTTTTCTGCTCGATTTGCTGCAAAATCTTTTGCACAAATGATTGTCCTGTATAAGAAAATAGCCAAGATGTCCGCCATACTAGGGCTGCTGGGTTTTCCTCTAAAACAGCAATTTCCCCAAGGGCTTTTGTTTTTCCATAAATATTTAATGGATCGGGGTCATCATTTTCTTGGTAAGGCCTCGATTGATTTGCCCCTCCAAACACATAGTCAGAAGAAATATGAATCAGCTTTGGACCAGATCTTGTATAAGCTGCTAAATTTCTGGGGCCCTCTACATTGACTTCATACGCAGTTTTTTGCTCGATTTCTGCTCCTTTTACATCGGTATAAGCAGCGCAGTTAATGATCACATCAAAGCCAGGCAAAAGCCTACCTAAGTCGGCTACATCGCGTATATCTAAATCCTGCTTAGAAAATGCGGTAAACGCCTTCCCAGACTGTTGCAGCACCTCTTGAAATGCTTTACCAAGTAGTCCATAGCCCCCTAAGATGGCGTATTTCATACTTCCTCCTTCTGCTGAATCTGGAGAAAAGGAGCTGTGCGATCTTTTTCAGAAAGAATCGGCGATTTTTCAGGCCAAGAAATATGCACCGTAGGATCATCGTAACGGAAAGATCCCTCATCTTTAGGGTTATAAGAAGACGACACTTTATAGTGTACATGCGCTTTTTCCGACTGAACTAAATACCCATGGGCAAATCCTTCTGGGATGAAAATCTGTTGATTATTGTCTTCTGTCAGCTGTACCATCACGTAAGATAAAAACGTGGAAGAGTTTTTTCTAAGATCGACAGCTACATCAATAATACTTCCAAAAGATACCCATACAAGCTTTGCCTGAGGGCGCGTTTTTTGGTAGTGCATACCTCGAAGAACATGGCGTTTGGATACGGCAAAATTATCCTGCACAAATAGGGGCATGTTCCCTGTTTTTCCCCATTTTTCTGGGAAACTTTCCATAAAATATCCTCTTTCATCTACGTGCTTTTCTGCACAAAGAAGTTTCACATCTGGAATAGATAGATCAATGATCTGCATCGCGTTTTCTCCTGATGACAGAGATTGATCTACCCGTATCACCGTCTCTTCTATAAGAAAAGTAGTCCCTGCTACATACAGTGCAGGTTGTATCAAGCTCAATCCGCTGTTTTTGCACACCTGCTTCTATGAGCTGGTCTTTTGCCATTTGCCAAAAATCGATTTTGTTTTTTCCGACATGGTAGCTTTGCCACCTTTTCGGAAATATCGGGTAATTTGGATAAATGGCATGGTCTGGCCCTATGCTGGCAGATATCCCCACGTACAGCTCTTTTGCAGGAGCTCCTACAGATGCGAGATAACGGGCCATCTTCCCATAAAAATTATGGATCATCCCCCGCCAGCCTGCATGGACTAAACCGATGTAGCTGCTTTGAGGATGAAAAAAAAATCCGATTTGACAATCTGCATGCGTCATAGCAAGGGCAATATCTGCAGATGCGGTAACAACCCCATCTGCTGCAGGGGGCGGATCATCCGCTGTTTTCAGCTCAGAGATCTCGCTGCCATGACTCAATTGAGAAAAATAGAGGGCCTTTACTCCGAGATCCTCTTGTACTAGCCTGCGGTTTTTTTCCACATGGGAAGGAAAGTCTCCTACAACAAACGATCCGTTTAAAGACGCATACGGCTTTTTACTAAACCCTCCATGCCTTTGATAGACGCGGGCTGTAATCTCTTTAAAAGGAGAAAAAACGGAAAAAGTATGATAGGAAACATCCCGTTTTTTCAATTTACAGCCTCAATTGTTGTATACAAAAGCCGCTGCAAATCCTCCGTCCCATCCTTTTTCGTTTGGAAGTATTTTTTCTTGTGTTCTGCATGTAAGGCCCAAGGTGTTCGCAAAGTGTAGAGTCTCTTCATTCTCTTCGTGTAAAATCGCGCAAGTCATATACCAAATTTCCCCACCTTCTTGCAAGTACCTTACGCTATTTTCTAGTAAAGCTGCTTGGAGATCGCTCAGCTCTTCTAAAACTTCTCGAGTAAAACGCCACCTTGCCTCTGCCCTTTTGTGATAAACACCTGAATTACTACAAGGTGCGTCGATAATAATCAAGTCATATTTTTCCTTCGACTGAAACTCCTCTCCTCTTTGTTCTGTTGTAACCGCTGCAACGTGGTATTTAGCCAGGTTTTGTTGCAGGCGCTCTATCTTCTTTCTCGATACATCATTTGCATGTAACTTCGCTTCGGGAAAAGCGTAGTGAAATAGTAAAAGCTTACCTCCAGGCGATGCGCATAAATCTAAAATGCTTGTAGGCTGTTTTCGATAACCTTTACGAAGCGCATCAAAAAGATAACAAGGAGTCACATTTTGGATATAGACATCTGATCTGTCTGTAAGACAAGGATCAAAAGAGGCGCTAAAGACCTGCCCATACAACCTTTTTTTCTTTTTAAGCCGCAAAGGATCTGCCGGCTTTTCCTTGAGGTTTTTCCGAATACGCAGATTGAGTGCCGAGGGCATATTCATGATATCTAAAAGAGAGATGGTCTTTTTTACGCCATATTCCTCAAGCATTTTTTTGATGAAGTAGGGAGGGTAAGAAAGGCGAAGAGAAAGGTCATACGCGGTATTTTTCCCAGGAACGCTTAAGTCTAAGTCGGAGAGCTTTTGCAAAATCGCATAGAAAAATCGGGCTTTTTTTTGCCCAAACCACTCCTTAGCAATCAACATGGTTTCATCGATAATAGCATACGTGGGAATGCTATCCATAAACACATATTGATAAATAGCAGAAAATAAAAGCGCTTTTTCTCTCCTGTTGAGGCGAAGGGTTTTGTGGAGCTTTCTTGCAAAGTACTTGATGGTAAGAAGCCTTCTTACCATACCCGCTGCAATTTCCCTTGCTAAAGCGCTTTCTTGCGCCGTTAAAGGCGCTTTTTGCAACGCTTCATGAATGGGAACAGCAGCGAAATTTTCTGCAGCTAAAATAGCGTATTTTCTAGCTGCATTCGCAGGTTTTGAGTTGGGCATATTTTGGGACAAAAAAACCACCTTTTTGCCCTACATCATCGCAGAAAAAACCCTCCTTTGTAAAGAGTTTAGGCTTCTTCCTCCTCTGCATCTACCACCTCTTTTTCATCGTATTGTTCAGCATTTTCCGCTTGGATGGTCTCATCTTCATACTCAATGTATTCATCATCATCATCTGCTGTCAGAACGTCTTCTTCGGTATTTTCTTCGCGCAGTACGCGGCCCGATTCATCGAGTTCTGTAAAAAACCGGTCTTCTGCTTGGGAAGACTCTTCATCTGTGAGCTCTTGTTGCGGCTCTTGCCTTACTTTACGTCCATATTCATCCATATCTCCTGTAAAGCGATCGGGCTCGTCGGTTAGCTTTTCCTGCTTTGCCCGTTGTTTTCTTCCCGCCATATCGTATTATTCCGGATTGAGCCGTTCATCTTCTAAACTATACTGACCAAAACTGCGGCTACTTCTTCCAGGTCCCATACGAAAGTCCCTGTACGAGGAGAGTTTTTTCGCTTTTCGTTTTGCAACAGAACGAGAGGGGCGCTCCGGTTTTTTGCCATAGACATTTTTCTCATAAGGCTCTACTTGTTTGCTCATGGCTACATAGAGCGCTGATCCTACCGCGGGATAACATAAAAAGAGTACAGTCAAGCACCACAAACACAAGTAGTGCGCTTTTTGCAAGAGTGAATATAATCGCATGAAAAAGGCTCCTTAAAAAATATAGTATATGTATTACAGCAAAGTACGGCTTCAAGATTTTTTTGTCTACTACCGCTATGTAAGACAATAGGCAGCAAAACTATTTTTGCATTTATACAGAGGGCAAGAGTATAAGAAAATTGAATTAAGGCAGATATGAGCTGGGACTATTTTGATCAAATCCTCTACATCAATTTACCAGAAAGGGTAGATAGAAAAACATCGATCAAACGCGAGCTACAAAACCAAAACGTTCCCCCTTCCTTGATCACAAGGATCGAAGCAAAACCATCGATCAACGGATCTAGAGGATGCGCGCTTAGCCATATTCTTGCGTTAGACCACGCTAAAGCTTGCGGCTACGAGCGTTTCCTGATTTTAGAAGATGATGTGGTATTCCTCACATCTGCAGAAAAAACAGGTGCATACATCCGTCAGTTCATCAATTTCAGCGAAAAACATCCTTGGGATCTATTTTTTCTAGGGACAAGCCCGTATCGCACCGAGCCCACAAAAGATCCCATGATTAAACGGGTGCTGTCCTCTTCTTGCGCACATGCCTACGCCCTAGAAAGCCGGTATATAGATACCCTTCGCGCCTCTTTTATGAAAAGCTACGAGCTTCTTTGGAACCGCACCTCGTTTGAGGAGTCCTTTTTTTTTGCTATCGATTAAATATGGATCTATTTGCAAATGAAAGATAACTGGTATATGGGCAAGAACACAGTCGTTCGTCAGGGGAAATTCTACAGCGATATTGAGCATAAACTTCGAGACCGCTTGCCAAATTCTTTGTAGTTTTTTAAAAAAAGAGAGCTAGTTGTAGGTTAGAGCCCCAATACACTCTCCGTTTTTCTGGAATCGTTAAAGGAACCGATAAACTATCTACTCCTTTGGTTCCTACTTTTTGCCAAAAAGGGACAATAGACAAAGCCATATAATTGCCTGAACGGATAGTCAGAGGAAAATCAACACGGAGTTGAACTGTATCTCTCGATAACACCAACAGGGATTTATCCAAAGTTTCAGAAGCTTCTACAACCGCGTCTAAGTCGGGAAACCACTCCAAACGAAAGCCTATGGAAAACATCTCTAGCGGGCGGTAGGTCACTAAAAATCCCACAGGCAAAAACGTAGTGTAATAATTTTTTTGCACCTGCTGCATCTTCTCTGAGAAAAAAGAAAATCCAAGCCCTGCATAGGGTATCACTACAATATCTTGTCCTTGTAGCCCTTGATAGGCAAATCCGAGTCTACACGCGCTAGAAGAGGAAAAAGGATGCAGCTTTCTGGCATTAGCATCTATATCTTCTGTAAGCGTCCCCGCTAAAAACTTTGTTTGCAAAGAAGCGTAAAACCCTCCCTTACCAAGGTAAGAGTAGCCTACTTTTGCTCCTGCAACAAGACCGTGAAACTCTTCTTTTGGAAGAAGCGCCTGCGCATCTTCCCTATTTTCTATCGACAGATAAGAAAGTATAGGGCCGAGATAAAGGGTATTTTCTAAAGGAGCCTCAAACGAGTTGTATGTGGAAAAGCCTTTATTCTCTTCTACAGCCACAAGAGAGTAAGGCAAGCAAAAAGCGCCAAATAGTAGAATAGAAAGGCTTATTTTTATCCAAATGAAAACTGCATTTTTCCCTTTATGTAATCTCATATACTCCTCGTAGCTGTTGTTCATTTCAAAATATACTACATCTATCCAGCAGATTTCTAACTATATAATATTCTGTAAAGACGCCTACAACCTCAACATGCCCCAAATTTTGTTTGCCGTAAAGGGCTTTATGCTAAACTGCATAAAATAAACGAGTGGAAAAATGGATAAAAAACCCGCGAACCGTTTATAACAAGGGGGCTAATTTTGTTTGAGCCTTATTTTTGTCAGAATGCATTTGAATACATCCTCAAACCATGGTATTACTTTTGATAGAAATAAGGCTCCTTTATGTACCAGAAAAAGCATGTAACAGCAGCCCTTCTCATGGCAGGAAGTGGCCTGAGAATAGGAATCGATAAACCCAAGCAGTTCCACAGAATCAACGGTAAAGAGCTCTACCGCTACACGGTAGAGATTTTCCTATCCATGCAAGAAATCGACTCCATTTTATTAGTATGCCATGCAGATTGGGTAGAAGAAGTACAAAAGCTTTATCCAAATTGCGCAGTGATCCCCGGCGGTAAAACCCGGCAAGAGTCCTCTTACTTAGCTGTACAAAAGGCGCGTACCGACATCTTAATCATCCATGACGCCGTCCGCCCTTTTCTTGATCCAAAGATCATCCAAAAACACCTTTTATTCGTAGGGGAAAAAGAAGCGGTCAATACCTGCGTTTTTCCCACCGATACCATTTTACAAATAGAAGAGCCGGCCGAAGATATAGAGCGCATTTCTCCACATACCCTGCAGATACCCAAACGGAGCCATTATCTCATCGGTCAAACGCCTCAAACATTTTTATACCCCCTCATCGAAAAAGCGCATGAAAAGGCGCGACAAAAAGGGCAAGTCGATGCAACAGATGACTGCTCTCTTGTACTTGCCTTAGGAAAAAACGTACACACCGTCGAAGGATCTTATAAAAACCTTAAAGTCACCAACGAAAGCGATTTAGAAATCGCTACCCATCTCTTATCCAAGAAAAAAACCGTTCCTCAAGAAGCCGTTTCTTTAGAAAATAAACGCTACATCGTCATCGGAGCTACAGGAGGCATCGGTAAAGAAGTACTAGCTCTTCTTGCCAAAGAAAAAGCGATTGCTATTCCTTTATCTAGATCCTCTACTCCCTACCCTATTGATTTAGAAAATCCCGATACCATCAAAAAAGCTCTTTCCCAGATTTACGCCGATATGGGAGAAGTGGATGGACTGATCAACACTGCAGGCTACCTAACTATTAACTCTTTAAAAAAACTTTCCTCTGCAGATATTGAACAGCTCATCAACATCAACCTTCGCGGCGTCATTTACTCCTGCAAATCTGCAAAAATTAAACCTGGCGGCCACATCATCAATTTTGCTTCCTCTTCTTTTTCTCGAGGAAGAAGTGGGTATGGGATTTATTCTGCTTGTAAAGCAGCTGTAGTCAACTTCACAGAAGCCCTTGCAGACGAAGAACCTAGCCTACGTATCAATACACTTGTCCCTCCAAGATGCTCAACCAAAATGCGCTTTACTAATTTCCCCGGAGAAGACCCTAAAACCCTCCTTTCTCCCGTAACAGTCGCAGAATCAACGATTTCCATCTTAAAAGATCCTAAAATCACTGGGTCTATTATTGAACTAACTATTTAGTCTAATAATTGTTTTTTAATAAAAAATATGCTATAATATATGAAAAGGGAGAGTGTATTTTGTCTATTATAGTATCAAATACATCATTGTCTATAACAACGAATAAACCACCGGCTCAACCATCAGATGGTAGCGCTTTACAAGACAAAACCCAGCAAGTAGCAGTGGAGGCATTTCAAACGACTGCTGCTTCTTTCTCTAAGGCAAATGCTTCTATCCCTACAGCGAATGCTACTTTGTCTAGATTCTCTGATATTACTGCTCCTCAAGAAATAGATCTCATCAAAGATTTCCCGCAAGCCGTAGCTCCAAAAGTAGCACCTAAACAACTTCAGTCAAAAACAAAAAATACTATCGTAAAAATAGCGAAATGGACAGGAGTGACACAACCTGATTACGCCCCCTATAATAGCTCTTATGCTGGCCACTCTACTAAGCTGAATACGGAAAAAGCAAAATATAATGCGGACAAAAACAAAGAAAAACACGAAGAACCGGCTCTTGATTTACCCTCTTCTTGGCACGGAGAATATACCTATATACCTATCGAGGAAGAGCCTTTCGAGGAAGAGCCTTTTAATGAAGAACTAGAGTTCTCCGGGGCAGGGGAACGTTCCTGGAGTAGATTGCCTTCTCCAACGCCTCCTTCATCAGACCCTTTAGGATTTTTATCGAGCCTGTTTCCCAACGAGTCTTTTGCTTTTGCTAGATCAAGAAGAGGTAGTGATGCATCCATACAAAGTTTAGGTAGCTACGCTTACCATTCAGATATTATGAACTATTCTCACGTGCTAATGCAGAGCTTAAATAACTATAGCTCTCCTTTAGGAAAAGCGCTCATGGCACTCAACGCTCTTCAAGAAGAATTACAAAAAAACCGCCTCATTACAGAAGATGAGGTGCTCAACCGCTTGGCACCTGTAGAAAATTTCTTATCACAATCTAATCCTTCGCCTCAATTAACCGCAGACTTTGCAGTTATCAAGAAATCACTGATAGACAAAACAAAGGAGCTTCCCAAGCAAAGAGAAAAAGAAACCACATTAAATAGTTGGAAAAGCGCTCTTTGGACAAAGCTACTTCTGTTTATACCATACCTGATACTCTGCCTTGTAGCAAGATCAGCGCGCCTCAAACAAAGGTCTTTACATGCAGAAATCACCCAATTTCTAAAATACTCCTTAAATGCTCAGGCCAAAGCACTGCATACTTCTTTCTTACACGAGCAAATCACAGACATGCCTTTATTTCAGCTGGCAAATTTTGGCGATAAATTAGACTCTAAAAAAGTCGTAAAAGAAAACCCCGAAAAAGATGAAATCTCTCTAAAAGATGCTATAACCGCTATACCTGAGTCTCATCAATTTTGGATTATTGCGCTGCTAAAAGCTCCAGAAATGCTTTTAGAACCCTTTCCCCTCAATTGTAGGCCAACCATTGTTCTGGACAATAGCCACGTTATATACGATGAAGCCCAAAAAACGATCTCGGCAACTTTTGCCCTAACTGGTGAGCGCGCTCACAACAAACAGGCGCAATTTTCAATAAATTTCGAAACAAAAGAAATAGAGTTTGAGATTACATCTTAAGGCATAAAGCGCTTTTTTTCGATCATTTCTACCCAATCTCTTTAATTTAAGAACTATATAAAAAATAAATTAAAATTAGTTTTTATAATTATATAATAAAAACTTTACTTTTATTCATATTTGTTATATAATTTATTTAAAAAAGGGAATTTTTATGTCTATTACTTATATGAACGGATCAGGAAATGGCTTCAATGTTCCTGAAGGTGAAGCGTACGCACCTACACCTACGATCACCACAACCGAAAAAACCGCCAAAACTGCGAACACAACTCTCCTCCAGTCAGAGACAACACATGCATATCACATTTATGCAGAAGATGTTGGCTTTGGTTACGGCACCCTACAAGTCAATCGGGAAACGCCGCAGAACAACCAAACAGCACCTGATCCAACGTTCCCTAAAGCATTGCCTGGAAAGTCTCAACAAAACACAGCTGCCCCTGAAGAGCTACACGATGCAGACGTCGGATTTGGTCACGCTATCGTACGCCGAAGAGTTACAAAAAAGCCTACTAAAAACCTTAAAAAAACTATTAAAGGACTCCGACCTTCTCTTTTTGGTAGAACAATCGAAAGCATATCATATAAGTCCTGTATAAAAGAATTCAGCGCATTCGAAAAATTCACAGATTTGCCATTAAAGAGCGATAAGACAAAATCAACAGACAAGGCTAAAACAGATGAACCCAAACCAAAAACTGAGCCAACAGAGACAGCTCCAACAGATGCTTTAAACCAAGAAAAGAGAAGGGAAAAATGGATCAAACAATGCAAAGAGCGATATAGATTAAGTCTAGAAGACATAAGAAATATTCTAGAGCCTCCAAAAACGCCCACAAGCGCCAAGAATGAAGTCAGTTCAAAACAAAGCTCGAAAAAACCCATAAATTTGCCATCAGAGGTCGATAAAACAGATGCACCTAAACCAAAAACTGAGTCAACAGAGAAAGCTACAACAGATGCATCAAGCAAAAAAAAGAGAAAGAAAAGACGAAAAAAACTTAGTAATCGAGCTAGACGGCATCTAGAAGCCAAAAAAAACATTCTAGAGCGCTTCCAGCCTCCAAAAGCAGCCAAGATGGACAAGAATGAAGTCCTTTCAAAAAAAAAGATGGCTAATCTACCAGAGAAATCGAAAAAGTTCACGATTGTTAATAACAAAGTCAACGATATCGATACCGACGCAAGGATAGCTGCGCTCAATCAACAAACAGCGGACTTTCAAAAAAAGCTAAAAGAATCTAGCTATAGATTTTTTCTACGCATTCCAAGAGAATCTGAAAGAATTAAGGATCCTTGGATTTGGATCCCAGTGCCTGAACCCAGATTCCTAATTGATGAAATAGAAGCCGAGAAGGCCAGGATCGAACAGGCGAAACGCCAGGCGAAACGCCAGGCAAAACTCCGGGCTAAGACACAAATACTTACGAGATCTCAAAAGGGACCTGCAGTACATTCACCTGTAGAACAAGCAAAACCAAAAGACGGTTTGAGCCTGACGTACAGTACAACTACTGCGGACTTAGCTGGCGATTTAACCAAGTCACAAAAGTTTTTGATGGATATGGTGGCTTTAGAACCGAAATATAGCGCATCTTCTTCAATATCAGAAAAGAATCAGCAAACACTCACCTACCTAACTGCACTGAAAAATAGCGCAGAAAAAAACGGATTAGATGAAATAAAACAACAGGTGCATAATTCGATAAACTCTATTTCTAATGATATCGAAGAAAAAGCAATCTATGAAGCGAGAAAAGAGTACTGGACCGCGTGCAAAGAAAAAGGGATTTTACGTTATTTCTCTTGGATACATTGGATTTTCGATAGGCTAATTCGCATAAATGACACCAAGATCAAGGCTCTAACAAGTAAAATCAACGAAAAGATCGAAGATAAATCTCTAGAAAACGCCATTAGCGATTTTCTAAAGCGTGAATTGCGCATCATGGAAATGCAAGTAATCCAAGGCGTAAAATTCCAGTGTCTATACTCTATGGAGCGGCCCATAGAAATGCAGATCAAAAGCAAAATGAGCCTTGAAAAAGAGTTCCAATATGAAAGAGTTTATATTGGAGATGTATTAACGAAGATCTATACAAAACCGATTACAGAAAAATTCTGGACAATGAAGGCGCTTTCCATGCAGCCAAGCTCATTTGTAAAGTACG
The DNA here is from genome assembly GCA_937899275.1 of uncultured Chlamydiae bacterium. Taxonomy (GTDB): domain Bacteria; phylum Chlamydiota; class Chlamydiia; order Chlamydiales; family SM23-39; genus CALBPE01. The sequence continues at coordinate 17,101 of CALBPE010000027.1, read as the reverse complement.
CAGAAGCAGCTTACAGTAAAGCAGGCAAGCCTGCTACAATCCGCTGCATTGAGAATACCCCTTCTGAGGTAGTGTATGACTCTACTGCAAAAACAGTATCTATAGACCAGATCGTAAAGATCAATGGAGAAACAGAAATGCGTATGACTCTGAGATTCGATATGAATAAAGAAGCAGATGAAAAAGAAGGGATTGTAAACGTAACAATGGATATTTCTGAAATCAATGAAAACAGATGAAAAAGATCAAGGCGTGCAGGTAAAAGATCATGATTGGTTATTAGAACAGGGCTCTATTAAGAGCCCTGTTTTTCCTATAGCTACTTCCAATTAGAGAGCACCTTTTTCAATAGAGGCTTCCATACTGAGCAAAGGAAAGAGCTCTTTTCTATAACAGTTTTCAAAAACGATTCTTTTTTGCATCTCGTCCAAGTACGTTTTTGGCGTGATGGTGAGGTTTAAAAAATCGAGTTTTTCAATGTCCATAGAATAAGCAGAGAAAAGCGTTTCGAGCTCTTGAGCAAATTCCACAACGCAACAGCCCATGATATCGGGCAAAAACTCATCGAACCAACCTGGAATTAACGCCGCCTGTATTTTCTCAAGCGTCTCTTTTTGAGAGGTGGTTTCTCTAAGGTAGTCGCGCACAAGTTTGCGGACATATTCTTGAGCGATATCGCGGTAAACGCATCCAACATGGAGATACTCACAGCCGCCAAGAGTCCAATTCCCCTCTTCATCTTGTAAAAACTCGTGGGGATGGGCGTCGCCATGTATCAGGCTTTTTGGAGCGCGGTGAAAAACGTCATAGTAACAGGCGATGTTGTCCAGAAGCATGAAGAGCGCTTTTATCATCACGCCTTTTCCTTGTAAAATATCATCTGCTAGTTGATAGGCAACCGCACACTGCGCAAGATTTCTACCTAAAAGGCGCATCTCTTCTGCAAGCATACCCTCTTTTTCTAGTATAAAAACGCAGCGGAAAAACTCTAAAAAAGAGGGCGCATTTTCCGATACAGATGCTTTTGATTTTACGGCTTGTAAAAGTAGATGCCGTTTTTTTTCATAAAAAGCGCTTTGTACTTCCTCTAAACTTTCCTCATTGTGATGGTAGATTTTACCTATATAATCCACCCTTTTCTCCACTTGACGCATCCGTTTTTGCGCTTGACTCGTCAATTGTTTCCAAACTGGAGAACGGGGGTTTTCTATCTGATCTAAAACTGTTTTAAGAGAAAAATTTTCCAGACCAAGCTCTTTTAAAAAAGGCGATAAAAGAGCGGCGTAGTCTAAATAACGATCCCTTTCATGGCTCAACACCTCTATAGAAGCCTCATCTAGATAATCGATAGCTAAATCAGAAATTTTCTTAAGATGTAATGCAAGCTCGCGTACATTCGAAGCGGGATAGCTTTTTGGACTCCAAAGATAAATCGAGCCATCATGATAAGGGTTGGCAACTCCATTGATTCCAAGCCAACCTGTCGCAATATGAAGAGCCAGTTTTGGGTGGCTTATTTTATCTGGCGCTGGCGTCATGGACTCCCAAACTTTTTGATCTAGATCAAGAGGATAAGGTGGAATCAACAGGTGTTTCCCAGCACGTGTATTGATTTTACAAATTAAAGGCCTTACACAAGCCCTTCTTCTTGCGCCATGACGGCGCAGTGCATCCGTTGTGGGAGCCCACAACCTTTTAGGGTAAAACGCTCCTGATGAGCGCTGTTTTTGTGGGGTAAATTTCAGATACCACGCCTCAGGATGATGAATTTTATACACATGAGTCATCCCCCGTTCAATAAACTCCACCTGTTTTTCACTATCTAAACTAGCTCCCTGTTGACGCAAAAACTGCGTAACAAAAGCCGTAGAGCCTTCTTTTGCTTCAATAGACATGCATAAAGAGAAAAAAAGTAGGGAACAAAAAAAACACCGAATCATATAACACCTCAAATTGCAGTGAGAGGTTTAATCTTAGGATATGTATCTTAACAGATCAAGAAGAGCAGTTTTTATAGATGTTTTAGAAAAGATTTTTTAACTAGAAAAAAAGGATGAGACTTGTTGGGCTCGAACCAACGACCCTCTCCTTAAAAGGGAGATGCTCTACCAACTGAGCTAAAGTCTCAAATGTGACCCCAAGGGGATTCGAACCCCTGTTGTCGGGATGAAAACCCGGTGTCCTAGGCCTGACTAGACGATGGGGCCATCGACTAACTCCTTACATTTTAAGCTTGGATGCTATTTTGACACAAGATCAAATCTCTAAGATCTCTTTTTCTTTTTGAGAAGCTAGCTGATCTATTTCCTTACAAAAGGTATCGGTTAGTTCTTGAATCGATTTTTCTTTCTTTTTTAACAGATCTTCTGGGATATCGCCGTTATCTTTTGCTTTGCGCGCTTTATCGTTGCTTTCCCTTCGGATCTGGCGAATGGATACTTTGGCATCTTCCGCTTTTCTTTTGCACTGCTTCACAATCTCTTTTCGAGTAGATTCATCCATAGGTGGGATATTGAGCCGTACTGCATTGGCATCAACAATGGGCATAATGCCCATATTTGCTTGCTCGATTGCTTTTGCAATAGCAGATGCGTTGTTTTGATCGAAAGGGGTGATCAGTAGCTGCCTTGGTTCAGGAACGGTGACGTTAGCCACATCTTTTAAACGCATTAAAGCGCCGTATACCTCTACTTGTAGGCTGTCTAGTAAAGATGGATTAGCTCTTGAAGTGCGGAGGTTTTTGAGTTCATCTTTTAAATAGCGAATCGCATCTTGCATCGACTTTTTTGTTTGTGTTTCTATATCCATAGCATTACTCCGAGGTGACTAAAGTTCCTACAGTTTCATTTGATACAGCTTTTAAAAACTGCATTTCATCAGAAAAGTTTGTGACTATGATAGGGATATTTTCTTTTTCACACAAAACAATCGCTTCTAGATCCATCACAGCGAGTTTTTTTTCGATTACTTCTCTATAGGTAAGTTTTTGTTGTTGTTTTGCATCGGGATAAAGGTGGGGATCTTTATCATAAATGCAGCTGACGGTACTGAGTTTAATGAGCGCATCTGCTCTGATTTCTGCAGCTCTTAAAGCAGCTGCTGTATCTGTTGTCAAAAAAGGGTGGGAAGTGCCTCCCGTAAAAATAGCAATATGACCTTGGGTAAAAGCCTTTTCGACGGCATCTTCTGTGTAAATATTTGCAAAAGAGCCGCAGGTAAATGCATTAAAAATAGAGGCGTTTTTGCCGCAGGAAAAAAGCGCTTCTTTTAAAATTTTTCCGTTCATCAAGGTAGCTAACATACCTACTTGATCTAAAGAAGTGCGTTTATAGGGGAGATCTGCTTTTTGTCCTCGAAAAAGATTACCTGCCCCTATTACGACAGCTAGCTCTACTCCCCTATCTACAGCAGCAGATAGGGTTTTTGCTATCGAAGAAATAGAAGAAGGGTCATACCCAAATCCAGAGGAGCTAGATAAAGACTCTCCTGACAGCTTACAAAGAACTCTTTTGTAAGAGGCCATACTTAGCTGCCGATTTTCCAGCACCAAAAGGAAGATACCTGCAGGGTTTGTCCTTCTTTTTTGCCTTCAGCGGCAACAAATTCTTGTACGCTTTTGGAAGAGTCTTTCACAAAAGGCTGGGAAACCAAGCAGTTTTCATCGTAAAATGCTTTCATCTTACCTGTAAGAATTTTATCGATGATATGATCGGGTTTTCCCTGCATCTGAGCGCGGGCAATTTCTTTTTCTTTTTCCTGAATGGACTCTGGCACATCAGAAGGTTGTAGAAAATCGGGGCTATATGCAGCCACGTGCATGGCGACTTGTTTAGCAAGATCTTGTTGCGATGCGCTTCCTTGAATAGCTACCGCAGCCAGAATTTTACCGCCCATATGAGAATAGATCCCTATCGATAGATCTTTTTTCTTTTCGATCAGCTCTAGTCTTTTTAGTTGGATATTTTCCCCTAAAGATTGGATCACAAGATTTCTATAGGCATCGATTGTTAAGCTCGTATCTTTAGCATACGTTTCTTGTAAAAACGCGTCGATAGAAGAGGGCTTACTAGTAGCAATCTGCTCTACCAGGTCTTTTGCAAAAGCTTGGAATCGCTCATTTTTTACCACAAAATCGGTTTCTGCATTGACCTCAAGAAGAGCTACATGGGTATCTGTTTCTGCAGATACGACAACGCCTTCTTTTGTTTCTCTGCCTTCTTTTTTTGCAGCTGACGCCATCCCTTTTTTACGAAGGTAATGGACCGCTTCTTCAAGATTGCCAGAAGAGGCGGATAACGCTTCTTTACATTTACTCATACCTACTCCAGTAATGGAGCGCAGTTGTTTGATTAGATCGGCGCTGATATTACTCATTGGTTTCTTCCTTATTCTGATCGTCTACAGCAGAAGGCGCGCTTTCATCGAGATCCTTTGGTCCAGCTGCAGGCTTTTTAATGATGTCAATTTGCATTTCAGCTTTTTTAGATCGAATCGCTTGCGTAAGAGATCGCAGAATAAGACGGATACTTTTCAACGCGTCGTCGTTGCAGGCGATGACATAATCTATGTCGTCTGGATCACAGTTGGTATCTACAAGAGCCATTACAGGGATCCCTAATTTTTTTGCTTCTGCTACAGCAATATGTTCTTTGTTCGGATCTACCACGATCACAAGCCCTGGTAATTTTCTCATTGAACGAATACCAGATAAGTTGCGATCGAGTTTTATCTGCTCTTTTTGCATTAAGACCACTTCTTTTTTCTTCAAACCTTCAGAGCCTGATGCAATTCTTTTTTCAATTTTTTCCAGTTTTTTTACAGAATTTCGGATAGTGGAAAGGTTGGTCAGCATGCCACCTTGCCATCTTTCAGCGACGTAATGCTCGCCTGCTTCTTCTGCGCACTGGCGAAGTACAGCTTTAGCTTGCTTTTTTGTTCCGACAAATAAAATCGATTTATGCTTTGCAACGGTATCGATTACAACTTGATTCGCTTGCCGAATCTGCTGGATCGTCTTGGCAAGGTCAATGATATAAATACCATTTCTCTCTTCTAAGATGAAGCGGCGCATTTTCGGATTCCAACGTCTTTTCTGGTGACCGAAATGGGCTCCTGATTCAAGTAATTGCTGGATAGTTACACTATCTTTTTGCTTTGTTTGCTTATGTTGTGAAGGCAAGGTTTCTCCTTTAGGCTATCAAATTAGCGCCTGATCAGAATCGAACTGACACTCGTAGCTTGGAAGGCTACTGTTCTACCATTGAACTACAGGCGCATCGTGTTAAAAAATCATCATCATACAAAATTGGAATACTTATTTTCCTGAAAAAATCGATTTTTTCCAAGTAAAATATGCATATTCGCTAGTATACATCTGAGTTAAGAGGAAAGTTTACAAAATACAAGAAAAAATTTCAGGGAAATTTATGGCAGGTATGCGGCGTAAAGTACGTCAGGTAACGCAAGCGACTTTGGGAATTTTTCTTCTTCTTGCGCTCAGAACATGGCAATTGAGCGTTGTTGAAAAAGATCTTTACCAAAAAAAAGCAGATAGGCCCAAAAGACGCACGCAAATTGAAAAACCAGAACGAGGAGAGATTCACGATCGAAATGGCGCTCCTCTTGCGATCAACCGTATTGTCTACCACGCAGCTATTTACTACGGAGATATTTTAGGCCTTCCCCGGGTGCGTTATAAAAAAAATGCAGATGGAACAAAAACCAAAGAATTTTTTCGTAAAAATTATATTCAGACCCTTGCAAATGTTCTTGGAAAAGAGCTTGCTATGGATCCTTTAGAAATTGAGGATACAATTCACGCAAAAGCGGCAGCATGTCCGAATGCACCCCACCTCATTAAAAAAAATCTTACGGAAAAAGAGTACTACCGCCTCAAAATCTTAGAAAGGGATTTTCCTGGCCTTGTAACGGAAATCGGCTCTGAGCGCTTTTATCCTCATGGTAAAGTCGCTTGCGATATTTTAGGGCATATGGGCGCAATCCAGAGAAAAGAGTACCTGCAATTCAGGCAAAAGCAAGAAGAGCTCCGCTGCACTATTAGAGATTATGAAGAAGGAGCGTTAGTGTATTTCCCTCCTTACGCACCTACTATAGAGAAGGTATACGCGCAAAAAACGCTTCTAGACAAAAGGCGCTATAGTATTCATGACTCTGTAGGCAAAATGGGTCTAGAACAGCGCTTTGAGCCCCAGCTTCGGGGCCTTACCGGAAAAAAACAATTCGAAGTAGGTGTAAAGGGCAACTTTCTCCAAGAAATGGACTTTGAGCCGGCTCAACCTGGTAAAAAAATCCAGCTCCATTTATCCCTCCCCTTACAAAAATACGCAGAAGAGCTCCTAGCTGAAGATGAAGCTACAAGAGATGGCAGAAGTTACGTGATCACAGACAAAAAACGGATCCAAAAAGAGCCTTGGATTAAAGGGGGGGCTATTGTGGTACTAGATCCCACATCGGGCGCAGTTTTAGCGCTTGCATCTCACCCCCGGTTTGATCCAAACGATTATATTAAATCAGGCGATATCAAAGTCCAAAGCACAAAAAAAGACAATCTCGATACTTGGCTAGAAACAACAAGACATATTGCCCATATCTGGGAGGGAAAAAAGCCGCTTTCTAGAGAAAGATTTGATCAAAAAAGGGGCTTTTACGAAGAACACATGACTTTTTCCTGGGACGCTTTTCTTTCCTTAACACTCGATACTTGTATGTTAGAAAAAGCGCGCTCGATCCGCACCGTTCTCGACGCCGTTTCGCTACAAGAAGAAGTGGAAAAGCTGTTATACCACGCATCTATTGACACGGTCGAAGAGCTTTTTAACGCGATTTTTTGTAAAAAAAAGAGCCTCCCTTTCCCTCTATTTTCCCATCTACCTGAGGAAAAAGCGCGCTCTATGCGGCAAAAAGCGGAGAGCTTCCGAAAGAAATGGACATTTTTTCACGGTATAAACGATGTACAAGACCAGGTCTTTTTAGTCGATATCGCAAGGCTTGCCGTCTGTAGCTCTCTTTTTTCCACAGAGCTATTATCCTATGTCAAGGATATGGAGCTATCCACCTATTTCTCTTGCATGCAAGAGCTTTCTTCCCTCCAACCTCTAATCAAAAAAGAAATGAAAAAAACGTTTCATCAAACCTCTTTTGTACCTTGGAGAAAGCGGGAGGAAAAAGCCTTTTTACGAAAAAAACGACTAGAAGAAAAAGCAAAAAAAAAGGCAGCAAAACCCTATACATCTCTTTTGAAACAAGAAGAAAGCCGCCAATTTGCCCTTTTCTGGAAAGAAAATAGGTGGCGGGTTTTACAGCAGTTTTTAGAAAAAAACGATCAAGACAAAACCGAGACTTCTCCTCCTTGCCTTTTTTCTATCCAAGCTCACAAAAAAGAACACTCTTTTTTAACAAAGGCTCTTTTTTCTATTCGAGAGGATTTAAAAATCCCTTTTTTAAAAACATTTCGGCTATTCCATCAGCTAAAAAGGCCGCTATACCATAGCAATAAAAGGAGAAAAAAGCCCCGATTAGAACAAGATCTAGCTGCGTCTTTTTATCCTTTTACCGGATTTGGTTTTGGAAAATCGTATGCCTATAAAGAAAACACAACGCTAGGCTCAATTTTTAAAACGATCGTCTCTTACAGCGCTCTTTGCAAAAAAATCCAAGAAAACCCCGAGGGCTCTCTCGATTTATTTACCATGATCGATAAGATCACTTTTGATCAAAAAGGATCGATGATTGTGGGCTATGACCTGAAAGGAAAACCCTACCCAAGGTATTACCAAGGAGGAAGGCTTCCTAAGTCCTACTCTAGGTATTTAGGCAAAGTCGATCTTATCGCTGCTTTGGAAAGGTCGAGTAATCCCTATTTTTCTCTTTTATCAAAAAACTACTTGGATCACCCCCGCGACCTTCTGTACGCTATGAAAACCTTCGGTTTAGGAGAAAAAACAGGGCTAGATGTACCTGGAGAAATCGCTGGCTCTCTTCCAACCGACTTAGACCGCAACGTAACAGGGCTTTATTCCTGCTCGATAGGACAACATACCTTAGCTGTAACTCCAATACAAATTGCCTGTATGATGGGAGCCTTTGCCACAAAAGAGCTTTTAGAGCCTCATATTGTGCAGCAAGTGGGCTCACAAAAAATAAAAAAACGCCTTCGCCACGAGCTCTATTTACCCGATAGGCTGCAAAAGCGGTTATTTACCGGTCTTGAAAAAGTGTTAACGGGAGAAAAAGGAACAGCTAGGCTATCTGCAGTTAAAGCATGCCGCCGGGATAAAACGCTTAGAAACACCTACAAAAAACTCTCTTCCCACATCGTAGGAAAAACCTCTACCGCGCAGATCACACGAAAGCTCTATGCAAACCCTTCAGCTAAAGCAGAAATCTACCGCGATATTTGGTTCGGCTGTATCAGTTTTGAAGAGACGGAAAAAAAATGGGAAAAACCAGAGCTTGTCGTGATCGTATATCTGCGCTTTGGCGATGCGGGAAAAGAAGCTGCCCCCCTAGCGATCAAAATGATCGACAGGTACCGACAACTCCAACAAGAAAAAAAAATGTAAAACCTATTTACAAAAGAAGAGCTTCTTGATCTGAAGTCAGAGGAATCGTTCCCACTTTTGCAGGATCTTTCATGATATTGAGCAACGAAAAAACGCTATTTTCTAAATCAGATGCAGGGTCGAACTCTTTAGAAAATCTGACAAGTTTTATCGGAAGCTGGGTTTTACTATGTTCCTGACTCAACATCTCTAAAAGTGCATAAATCGGAGCATTAGAGCCTTCTTCATACAAAGAAGGAATCAGTTGCAAAAGCCGCGCTTTTGCCCTTTTCACTAAAGCAAGCAGATGAAACGCTCCAAAAATAGCCCGCTTGATAGAGCTTTCTTCCAACTCTTGTTTCGTACAAGAAAGATCGTATAAACAAGCTGCCGCAAAGATCATGCTTTAGTCCATGCAAACGGACTTCTGAAGATTCCCACTCTTCTAACCAAGAAGGACGGTCTAAAAAAAGATACGTTACTCGGCGCCCTTCTTGTAGAAGCGCTTTTATCAGGCAGATAGAGAGCCTTTGACTTCCCTCAACAACTAAAATCTTCTTTGAAATCATCTACACCTCTCACACATCTATTCCTTAAGCGCGGTATACGATTTCACGGTTTTTTTTAAAGAAAGTAAGTAATTTCCTATATTTTTATTCCTATTTTATTGCATAATAACGCCCTATTATTTGTTAAAATCTTAGAAATATTCCTATACAAAATAATACTTTTACTAAAGCACGTACCTACTAAATCTTTTATATCGTTATCTCTCTACCAGTAACTACACTTTTTTAATACCGACAACTTAAACACGAGGAAATCCTATGACTATTCATTCTGTTGTACAGCATTTTTTAGAAATAAACCAAACCAAATCTAGCGATGGCGATCAAGCCGCCCGCAATAGACGTATTAGTGAACGATTACTTGCCTTGAGAGTAGAAGACTTTTTAAAAAAAGCACAGGGCATTGGGAGGTTAGAAATACATTATAAACTAGACCCAGAACTCTCACGAATCTATACAAAACCAACTAGTAACCAAAATAGTAATTTTATAACCCGGGTTCAGATCGCTGTAGATAACACAATTACAGTCCAAAACATAATACCCGAGGAAAAAACAAGCAAGCCAATCGAAAGTAAGATGGCAGATAACAATGTTACGGCAGATATCAATTATCCGGAACTTGTCAAACTCGGGATCCGTATACTAAATACAAAACAGCTGGGTCAGAATAAAGGAAAGTGGGATCAGATCTTTGCAATCGCCCTAAAAGTAGATATAAAAAAATTCCAACAGACCTCTATTAAGGAATTTGAACCTATCGCTAACAAGCTCTCTTTACCTCAAGGTAAAAGTTTAGAAGATCTCGATCCGCAAGAGCTGAAACAACTGGCAGGAGAAATCACAGCTGCTTATACTAAGACGTCTGGTTTTGTTGAGGACAGGCAGGTTCTCGTTAGAATAACCTTGGATCCATTGCACACCATCGGACGAACCTTTGTTGAAGATGCAGGAATAGACTGCTCTACCGACGAGTGGGCAAACTTCTTAAGGCCCTGCATGTCCGACAGGTCCGGCAGGTCCGGCAAAAGGCTACCAAAATCCGATATCTGTTTTATTTTTTATTCTTATGTACCTGTCACGAACCGTGAAAAGGCATTTGCAGATAATGCAAAGCGTAACCATGTTTAGTGCCATTTAAAAGAGCTTGCAGCTTTTGTAACTACAAAGATTTCTCCTATTTTAATGAGCGGTTGTTTTATAACCTCTGCAAAATTTTTAGGAAATGCATGATTTTGTGCCATGGTATTTGCGCCATGGCACTGCTTTTCGTACGTAATTCAGCAGCTCTTAACACCTGCTGAACCTAAATCGATACTTTCGTCTTTTACCAAAAGTAGAGCGCAAAGCCTCTTCCTTGAAGTGGAGGATGTAGAGCTCACCCAATTTCCTGCTGTTGCTCAATATATTGGCGAACCACAGAAATAGAAGCTCCGCCTATGATGTAGAAGCCATGAATAGTTTAGCCCGAGGACACCGGGTATTAGCCTGTGGAGTAGATTCGCTAGAATCTTCGGTGAAGCAGAAAGCAGCGATGCAAACCTGCTCGTAAGTTGCGGTTAGCAACTTTTACGAATCTCCTTCCTTTAGGTGGGAGAGGATGTCAAAAAAGAAGAGCTTCTTGATCTGAAGTCAGAGGAATCGTTCCCACTTTTGCAGGATCTTTCATGATATTGAGCAACGAAAAAACGCTATTTTCTAAATCAGATGCAGGGTCGAACTCTTTAGAAAATCTGACAAGTTTTATCGGAAGCTGGGTTTTACTATGTTCCTGACTCAACATCTCTAAAAGTGCATAAATCGGAGCATTAGAGCCTTCTTCATACAAAGAAGGAATCAGTTGCAAAAGCCGCGCTTTTGCCCTTTTCACTAAAGCAAGCAGATGAAACGCTCCAAAAATAGCCCGCTTGATAGAGCTTTCTTCCGACGCTTGTTTCGTACAAGAAAGATCGTATACCTCATCTACTGGCAAAAACAAGCTGCCGCAAAGATCATGCTTTAGTCCATGCAAACGAACTTCTGAAGACTCCCACTCTTCTAACCAAGAAGGACGGTCTAAAAAAAGATACGTTACTCGGTGCCCTTCTTGTAGAAGCGCTTTTATCAGGCAGATAGAGAGCTTTTGACTTCCCTCAACAACTAAAATCTGTTTTGAAATCATCTACACCTCTCACACATCTATTCCTTAAGCGCAGTATACGATTTCACGTTTTTTTTTAAAGAAAGCAAGTAATTTCCTATATTTTTATTCCTATTTTATTCCATAATCTTTTTCTATTTTTTTGTTAAAATCCTAAAAACGATTCCATACAAACAATCATTGTACCAAGGCTTATACAAATAGTTTACATCGTTATCCCCCTAAATTTGACTTAACCTTTATTAATACCGACAACTTAAATACGAGGAAATCCTATGAGTATTGACAAAATCGTAGAGCGATATATAGACTTTAAAAATTTTCAAGTCGCATCTGAAAGACAGGACCAAGACCAGGGAAAAAAACTAGAAGAAGAGGTGTACAAAAATCTTTTTCAGTGCGCTATAAACACATTTTTTGCACAGTCATCTGCTATTCAGAAGGTAGAAATATTCGAGCAAGAAACCTCAAAGAGCCCAGCCTTGAAATACAGTACATATCGTGAAAATTGTGCCCCGGATACATGCACATCAGTAACCAAGATTACCATCTTCGCAAATAACACGTTTGTATTCAAAAACATTGTCCATACGCCCGAATTACCCTTTACAAATGATAATCTACCTCCTGCAAGGCAAAGCATGGAAGTCGAAAGCAAGACTTCGACGCAGCATACTGTCCTATTTAAGATGCCCGAATTAAAGTCCTTCGGACTTGCCGTAACGCAGAATGACAATTTTGGCCAATTCTCCCTAGTCGAAGTCAGGATCCATCCGACGACTTTCCCCAACTGCACACCGGATAAGCTTACGGATATCAAGGATCTAATGTACGATTGGAAGAAACTAGTGCTTCTGAACAATTTTTCTGCATTAACAAAACCAGCCTATCGCCAATTAGCAGGACAAATTGCCGCTATCCATAGCAGATCTACCCAGGGTTCTAGGATAACAATCACCCTGAATCCGAAAGCAGTTTTAAAGGAGAAAGGAGCTGACGAAAGGCTCATTACGAATATAAAGAATTCCGAGGATACAAACCGTATCTGGCTAGTTTATGACCATAGGCCTCCAACCAAAATAAAAGTACGTTTCGCGGCAGATCAAAAAGAAAATCAGAACTAAAAAGCTTTATTACAATGATTAACGCCTAAGCGGTGACTCTTCTATGCACTTTCGATAAAAAACTAGTCATTAAAATAGTGCAAATTTTTATCGAAAATGCATAGGAGTAATTAGCATATTCAATGCAATTTGCCTTATCAATTCTTGCATGATTATAAAATCAGATCGATGCATTGGAAAAAGCCCTTTCGAAAATTGGTTCCTTAACTTTCTGATCCCAACAAAAAAGACCAAAGTGGAATCACGTGGCAGGGAAACTTTTCCCATTGATTAGGCATGGTTTTTGTTACAAGAAATGCTTCTGCACTCGGAAAAATTTGTTTTGCTTCCTCAAAGGCATTGAGTTCGCGGCTCATAACTTTTTCATTTTCAAAACCATCGATAGCTATTTGCCAGAGTTGCGTGATGTTGTTTCCCTCTTGAATCACAAAGTCAATTTCCTGATTTCCAGACCAATAAAAAACATGATTGCCATAACGTTTTCTCAGGTTTTGGTAGATGAGTGACTCAACGACTTTTTCTTCATCTTTTGCGTTGGAGATGCTAACAGTATTTCGCAGTCCGAGATCAATAGCATGCACCTTTTTGGGGCGCCTTTGTCTAATAGAGGCTTTGACGCTGTAATAGAATAGCATTTCAATCAGAAAAGCCTCTTGAATATAATGACAGTAATTTTTTGTCGCTTCTTCTGACAGTTGAAATACATTAGCGATTCTTTGATATGAAATTAATTTGCCCGTTTGCGATAGAAGATGAACCGCAATATTTCTTAAAGCAACTGCGTCTCTTATTTTATGTCTCAACGCAATATCCTTGTATAGGATATCATCAAAATATCCTAATAGAATATTGCGTTTATGCTGTTCTGTTTTTGCTAGCGTTACCGCTGGAAATCCGCCCCATTTAATGTAGTTATTTAATGCCTTTTTTATTACTGGGGAAGCGTCAATAGGTCTTCTATGATTTGGTGGTGTAATTTGGTGAAAATCCAGAAATTCTGCAAAAGATAGAGGAAAGATCTCAAATGATAGATGACGGCCAGTTAATAACGTACTTATCTCACGAGACATAAGTTTTGCTGAAGAGCCTGTGATGAAAATTTTTATATTTTCCGTTTCATTTCGCGTGCGTACCCAACGTTCCCACTCTTCGATATTTTGTATTTCATCAAGAAAAAGATAGGCTCTACCTTCTGGATAAATATGTTCTCTATATGATTCATAAAGCTTATCAAGCGTTCGTAATGTGAGTTTAGACGATACACTTGGTTCTTCAAAATTCATGTGAAATATCGCTTCTTTAGGAAGACCTTCCTGTTCAAGAACGTCCATGATTTGGTAAAGAATGGTACTTTTTCCCGCCTTTCTTGGTCCTATAAGAGCAATAACTTCGTCTGTATGAATATAGGGACTTATTTTCGGTATATATGTTCTTAATATCTTGCTGTTTAATGGGTTTGAGCCCCACCGGTTCCATTTTTCTAAAATACTTAACATCACATTACCCTGTTATATCGAGATAAAAAGTCGATTTTTATCTCATTATATCGAGATAAGTATGTTTATTGCAAACACCTCTAAGCGCAGGCGGCCGTGTAATAATACGTTTCTCAAGGCAATACACCGGGAGGTTTGCGGCTAGATTCTCTTAACTTTTCCATGGGTTCATGGATGCAAGAATACAATCCTATAAACCCGTATTAAAAAATGACACTTAAGACATATCCCTTTTCATCTCCCATGTGTAGATCAAGGGACTAGACCAGAACGCGCATGACGACTTGATAGTAGAGGATAGCCGTGTATCTACTATGCACGGCAATTTTCCTACTTTTTTCAGTACAAAAATCTCTCCCATTTTAATAACCGGCTATCCTATAATTTTTGGAAAATTTTTAGGAAATGCATGGATTTTATGCCATGCTACTTTCCCCGTGATATTTCTTTTTCTACGTAATTCAGCAGCCTTTAAATCCTTTTGAACTTACATCAATAATTTCAAGTATTGTACTACGTGTAAAAAAGATCATGCGATATGTAGATCATCTTACATTTACTGATCTACTTTTGCGCGCTATAAAAAACGTAGAAAGTGGGATTTTAATCAAGAAAATCATGGAACAGTACTACTAATTTTATAAGGAATATTCACCCTGAAACTAAGAGGAAACGCAATGATAAGCAGTAACCCATGCCAGAGCTCATACCAGCGCTCATACCAGCGCTCATACCAGCGCCCGAAAGATGATTATAAAAGTGGATCTTCTCCAAGCGAAATATATCGACAATTTAGCTTACGAGCTTCTTACCAGAAGTGCATAGATACGCCATCTAAAATACAACAATATATAAAGCATAACCCACAGCTACTGGTTGTCTATTTTTGGAGCGTCTAACCTAAGACCGGTCCATATGGCTGTTATCGCACGATCAACACAACTACAACTACAGATCCATCTAAAAAAGCGACTAAAGTAGCCTTTGTTATTTTAAAAAAAGATACTTTGTACGCGAAGAAAGTGGAAGAACCATCCAACATAAAAAATATCGAAACATGCAAAAAGAATCTAATAGATACATATAACTCTATACGTAAATTGCGTGCTAACGTAATTAGCCAAAATGAAAGTAAAGAGCTCTTTTGTTTTGATGATATATTTGCAAAAATGTCGAGAGCAAAACCCCTACAAAATAACAGCAAAGAACCCACCAAAATCATACCACTACAAGTGCTTTTTTCGCTAAATCGAGGCAACAAACAAGCAGTGTATTCCCAGCTCAAACAGATGGAGCCAGAGGCAAGACAAAGGATTATGCAAGAGGCTCTGCAAAAGTATATTCAGGCGCAGTGCAGAAAAACAAGAACGTCTCAAGCTTGTGTTATCATGACAGATGCAGACATCGAGCACAATATAATACCTAAAAAGACACAAGAGGTTGTGAGAGAGTACCTAAGAAAATTTGGGGAGGTATACAATAGGCCTATCCTATTTGTATTCAAAGATGTAAAAGGAAAATGCAATGTAAGCAATCTTCAAATGTCACGGACCAAATTAAGAGCAGGCTATACCTTGTTCAAATTAGATGACATGGAATTGACACTTGCACCCGATTGGTTTTCATGCGAAAAAAACTTAGAATTATCAACTCTACTAACAATCCTTGCGGAAGCTAAAGTCGAAAAAAACAAAATCGAGGCTTTTAAGGCGGCGTCGGGTATAGCAGAAGATCCAATTGATCTTTTAAAAGACTACTTTTCTAATAAGATATTCACAAAGCCTCAGGAAATAGCAATAAAAAAAGCGCTTCGACAAAAATGGATGCAAAAACAGCTCCGAAATCCTCAAGAAAGCGCGATACAAATCTGCAGTGAAGAAGATATTTCTGAAAAGATGCCTTCAGTAGTACGAAAAGAAGCTAGAAAAGCTTTCAACAGATATAAAGACCCTACAATCGTTCTTTTCTACGATAGCAATAAGCGTAAGCTCCGACTTGAGGACTAGGAAAAAAAGTAGGCTAATTGCAATTAGCATCTACTCCCTTCACAACTACCTCTCCTCCAAATAGGTTAGGTATGAGCTGAGAAAAAAACCGGTTCCATTCGGTGATGGGAGTAGATGCTACATAAACGATGTCTCCTGGTATCAAAAGAAGACTGGTGTTGGGAAGGCGTAAAATATGCTCCCAGCTGAGAAGGTAAATTTTTGGCTGGGCTACTCCCCCCCGAATCACCTGTATATACGAAAGGTCCCCTGTGTAAGCGATTCCTTTGGCCTTTGCTATTGCTTCTCGTAAAGGCAAAAAACCATGTATAGCGGGAATAACCCTCGGGCTAACAACTTCTCCCATGACTAAAATGGTAGCAGCGTAAGGATCTGCAATATAAATCTTATCTCCTTTTTCCACTTCGATATTTTGGGACATATCTCCTCTGCAAAGAAGGCGGTAAAAATCAATGGGAAGGATTTTTCCCCTGCGGGCGATGTAGCTTTTAAATAAATTCGCATTCGTGGGGATTTTTGCTTCTGCTAACACATCAAATAGAGTCATCGATTTTTTCAGAGTAATTTCTGGTTTTTCTACCGATCCGATTAAGTAGACGCTAGATCCAGATTGCGTAGAGACAGCTTCTTCTTGATTTTCTGAGCCCATCATGTCGATGATCGCCCATTTCCCCTCTTGAATCTGGTAAGAGTCTAGAACAAATTCATCAGCTCCGTATACCACGTTTTTATCGTAGCACGTGCTGCAAGATACGAGGCATAGGGCTAGAAGAAAAGCGCTACTTTTTGCTAGGATAGTTTTCATAAAAAGTATTCTACAGAAAATAGATTTAACCTCTAGTCTACATATGAGTTTTTAGGATCAAACTAGGAAAATACATGGGCAGATCCATTCTAATTACAGGCGCTGCGGGATTCATTGGATTTCATGCAGCTTTAGCTTTAGTGAAACAGGGCGACTCTGTTATCGGCGTAGATGATTTTAATGATTACTACGATCCTGCGTTAAAAAGACTGCGGCAAAAAAAGCTGCAAGAAAAAGGGGTAGAAATCATCGAAGGAGATATCTGCGATACCCCCTTGATCAAAAACCTGTTAAAAAAACGCTCTATTTCTCACCTATTACATCTAGCAGCGCAGGCAGGTGTCCGCGCCTCGAAAAAACAAACAGAAAAATATGTCCACACAAACTTACAAGGCTTTGT
>CALBPE010000026.1 GCA_937899275.1 uncultured Chlamydiae bacterium | reverse complement strand
AAACACGGTTGCAGAGCAGAGCAGAAATATGCATGCCAGTAGTATTAATTTCATTCAAAGATCGTGATAAATAGCCTTTTAAAGGTAGGCGAACATCAAGTCTATCTAAAGCCCATTTTAAAACCCGCACAGATGTTCTTTCTTAGAGAAATACTACCCATTTTTTAATTCTATTTGACAGAACTTAAAAAAAAATTTACTATTAAGTAAACAAGCGATTTAGGGAGTATATATGCATTTCATTCGTTTCATTGTGTTATTATTAGTTATTGTAGGCGCAATCAATTGGGGCTCATGGGGCTTTTTTCAATATGATTTCGTTGCAGCGCTGCTTGGCGGTAGAAGCGCTCCTTTAGCGCGCCTTGTGTACGCTATTGTGGGTCTTGCAGGTATTTGGGCAATCAGCTTTTTTGGCTGTGTATGCAAAAATGATAGCTGCTGCTCACGCCACGACGAAAAAGATCAGTAGTACGATCTTTTGCGTATTCTTATTTCAGGCTCTAACGGATTTATCGGAAGCGCTCTTCTTTCCTATTTTAGCCAGCAAAAAAAGGAGGTTTATCCCCTTTTGCGCTTGCCGGGAAAAAAGGGCGCTTTTTTTTCATATGCCGATCCTTTGTCTACAAAACAAGTGTTAGAGCGTGCCGATGTTTTGATCCATTTAGCAGGGGAAAACATCGCTAAAGGAAGGTGGACAAAGAAAAAAAAGCAAGGCTTAAAAAAAAGCCGCATCGAAACTACAAAAGCGCTAGTACAAGCTATGGAAGCCTGCTCTTTTCCCCCCAAGGTGTTTTTATGCGCCTCTGCTGTCAATTATGCAGGAGAAAAAAATGATCAATCTTTTACCGAAGACGTGCTCCCAGAAAAGGGCTTTTTATCCCAGCTATGCCAAGAATGGGAAGATGCGGCTACAACAGATAGGTCTCGGTGCGCTCAGCTTCGTTTTGGGATGGTTTTAGGTCCCTACGGCGCGGGAAGCGCTCTTGATCCCATGGCGTTTTTGACGAAACTAGGGCTTAGCGCAAAGCTGTCTACAGGAAAGCAGTTTATTTCTTGGATCCATATTGAAGATGCGCTAAGGGCAATCGACTGGGTCATCCAACAATCTTTAGAAGGCCCTATCCATATCTCTTCTCCTTACCCTGAGAGGCAAGACGATTTTGCCCGCCTTCTCGCAAAGATGTTACAAAGACCCTACTTTCTGAAGATGCCCCGCTGGCTTATGCGCGCTTTTTTAGGAGAAATTGCAGATGAGCTTTTCTGCAAAAGCGTGAAGGCTATTCCTAAAAAACTGTTGGATAGCGGATTTTGTTTTTCTTATCCCGATCTTAGGAGCGCTTTACAAAAAATCCTGCAATCGAAAAGATAGGAATTAAGGGAGTCTTTATATGGCAGACAACGCAGATACTCCATTTTTTTTGATCTGGAAACAGCCAAAAATAGCGGTGAGAAAAGTGCTGAACACCAATCCTCAGCATCTTACCTTTCCGTTTGCTTTTGTCAACGCGCTCGATTTTTTATTCTACCAAGCCAATCAAGAGTCTTTGGGTCTTTTTCTGCATTATGGCATCATTGTACTGAGCTGCCTTCTTCTCGCTGTATTCTACGCATTTTTTTGGCTCTATATCCTAGGATTTCTCCTTTTTTTGATCACTAAGCTATGTTTTCAAGGGAAAGCTCCTTTTGCCCATATACGCTCAGCTTTAGCATGGTCAAGCGCCCCTCAGCTGATATCTCTTAGCGTCTGGCTAGCTCTTCTTGTTTTTTCACCCGATTATGCTTTTGTCCGCATGGTCACTCTACCCTCTTCTATTTTTCTTGGATTCATCATGATTGTTCCTAAAATTTGGAGCGAAGTGCTTTTGATCATGAATTTACAAGAAGCAGCAGAGTATTCTCTTAGCCGGGCTATTGGCAGTTGGGCCATCTTTTTTACACTTTCCTTAGTTGTCTCTTTTTTCTTCGTACGCCTGGGTAGCTACACCTTGACTTTTATGTCTTAGCTTGTATATCTTTATGGATCAACAGGTATCTATATGACTGATTTTACTGAAGATATGCTTTGCAATTTAGAAAAAATGGCGCATATCGAATGCGAAAAAAATGAAGAAGCCCTCCTGACAGATAGTCTAAAAAAAATTTTAGATTATGTGGAGCAGCTCAGCGAAGTCTCTACAGAAGATACCCCGATTTTTTCTCATCAGATGTTTTTACAAGCAAAAAACGCTTCACCCCAACCTCTTCGAAAAGATGAACCTGGCTATTTGTTACCTACAGAAACGTATTTGGAAAATGTGCCTGAAAAAACAGCTGGCATGATCCGCGTCCCCCCTGTCCTACAGCCAAAAGAGAAAAACGGATGAACCAGTTACATACAAAAAGCGCTTTGGCCATTAGAAATCTATTTGTCCAAGGAGAAATAAGCGCAGTAGAAATTGTCTCCCACTACCTAGAAAGGATTCATAAGTACAATCCCGATCTACAGGCTTTTCTCAAGATTTACGATGATCAAGCGTTAAAAAAAGCTGCCCTTTTAGATGAAAAAAGAGCGCAAAAAAAGCCTCTTGGTCAGATGGCAGGTCTTCCTATTGGAATCAAAGACAATACCCATATTCAAGGAGAGATCACGACTTGCGGCTCAAAATTTTTAGAACACTATAGAGCTCCTTTCAGCGCAACTGCTGTCCGTTTGATGCTAGAAGAAGATGCCATCATTATGGGAAAACTCAATCTAGATGAGTTTTCTATGGGCGCATCGAGTGAAAACTCTGCTTACATGACCACAAAAAACCCTTGGAATACCGAGTGCACACCAGGAGGCTCTTCTGGAGGCTCTGCTGCCGCTATATCTGCAAGGTTGATTGCTCTTGCTACTGGTAGCGATACAGGCGGATCGATTCGTCAGCCCGCTTCTTTCTGCGGCATTTCAGGGTTTAAACCTACCTACGGTAGAGTTTCTCGTTATGGGCTTGTTGCTTTTGGCTCATCTTTAGATCAAATTGGTCCTCTAGGAGCAAGAGTAAAAGATATTGCTTTGATGATGGAAACCATCGGAAGAAACTGCCCTAAAGATCCCACTTCCCTAAAAAAATCGAGCGAAGAGATCCTCACCTCTTTTTCTACCGATATGAAAGGAAAAGTCATTGGCGTTCCCCACAAACTACTGGAAGATTTAAAAGGTGAGGTAAAAACCGATTTTCAAGACTCGTTAAAAAGGATGGAGTCTTTAGGAGCTACTCTCGTCGATGTAGACCTCGATATCTTGCGCTATTCTATTGCTGTATACTACATTTTAGCGACAGCAGAAGCCTCGACTAATCTCGCCCGTTTTGATGGGATTCGTCATGGGATAAGAACGCCTCAAGCGGCATCTTTTGAAGAGGTATATAAATACTCACGCGATAGTGGATTTGGTCAAGAAGTAAAAAAACGGATCTTACTTGGAACCTTTGTCCTTTCTTCAGGACATCGAGATGAATTTTATCGAAAAGCGCAAAAGATTCGCTATCTGATTGCAGAAGCGTTTCATAACGCTTTTAATAAAACAGACTTTATCGCAATGCCTACATGCCCTGTCACCGCTTTTGCCTTGGGCTCTTTTCCCGATCCCTTTGAGATGTATTTACAAGATAGCTTAACTATTCCTGCAAGCTTAGCTGGACTTCCCGCTATTTCTGTACCCTCTGGTATTGATAGCAAAAATAAGCCAATGAGCCTACAAATCATTGGACCTAAACTACAAGATGCAGCGGTGCTGCAAGCAGGCTATGCGTTTGAACAAACAGCGCCTCTTTACAAAACGCTACCTAAAGGTTTCCTATGACTTCGCTTAAAGACTGGGATGTAGTCATTGGTCTTGAGATCCATGTGCAGCTCAACACCCACACTAAGCTTTTTTCTCCCGCTCCCAATACCTTTGGAGAAAACCCCAACCAAAATATTTCTACTATTTGTACAGGGCAGCCTGGGTCCCTACCACTGCTAAATGAAGCAGCGGTAGAAAAAGCGGTGCAATTTGGCCTAGCTGTCAATGCAGATATATCTAGGCAAAGCTCTTTTGATCGCAAGTCCTACTTTTATCCCGACTCGCCTAGAAATTTCCAAATCACACAATTTTTCCATCCCATTGTAAAAAATGGCTACGTCGAAATTTCTTTAGAAGATAGCGTGAAAAAAGTGGAGATCACAGCAGCGCATCTAGAAGATGATGCGGGAACATTGAAACATTTTTCTAGCTTTACTGGAGTCGATGATAATCGAGCAGGAGCCCCCTTAATGGAAATCATTTCTGCTCCTTGCTTAAAAAGCGCAAGCGAAGCTGCTCTTTACGCCAAAGAAATCAAATCAATTTTTCAGTATATCGGCGCCTCAGACGCCAATATGGACCAAGGCCAGCTTAGAATGGATGCGAATATATCGGTTAGGCCTCAAGGGGAGACTACGCTTAGAAATAAAGTGGAAATCAAAAACATCAATTCTTTTCATTTTTTAGAACTCGCGATCAACCAAGAAATATCGAGACAAATTGCCATCTATGAAAAAGATCCCCATGCTGTAATCGCCTCTTCTACTTGCCGGTTTGATCCAGTGCAAAAAACACTGACCGTTATGCGCAAAAAAGAAAGCGCAGAAGACTATAGGTATATGCCTGAGCCAGATATTCCCCCACTGATGATTGAAGAAGAACTCATTGAACGGCTCACATGCTCCCTTCCAGAGCTAAGAAGAGCGCGAAAAAACCGCTACAAAGAGCAGCTCCAATTATCAAAAGATGCAGCAGAGATCCTGACAGAAGAAAAAGCCCTTGCCGACTATTTTGAAGAAGCTCTTTCTTTTTGCCCCTCTTCTTTATCGGCAAATTTGCTTGCAAACTGGATTACCATCGAGTTTTTTGGTAGAGCAAAAGAAGCGGGAAAACACTTTTTATCTACCAGCATACCAGAAAAGCATATCGGCTCTTTGATCACCTTAATCGAAGATAAAACCATCACCTCAAGGATTGCAAAAAGTATTGCAGATGAGATGATGAAAAAACCCCATACATCACCCCAGACTATCGTTCAGGAAAATCCCGATTATTTGCCTATGAGTGATCCGGCTATCATCGAGCCTATTGTAGAAAAAATCCTGCAAGATCACCCCCAGTCGATTGAAGGCTTTAAAAACGGTAAACAAAAAGCGTTTTCTTTTCTCGTGGGACAGGTGATGAAATCCACCAAAGGCAAAGCGTCGCCTGAAGTAGTCAACACCCTTCTTCATAAAAAGCTTGACTCCAATCGGTAATATTCTCTAAAAACCGTATCAAGGGAGGAGTGGACAAAATCCCTCTTTCGAAATTCCGTGGAATAGCTCTGCCGCATGAAAAAGAGATACATTTTGTTGTTTTTGGGGGGATCCCTACTTTCTAGCTGTAGTCATACAAAGGCTCTTGTCGATCCCTACGCGCTTGCTCCTTCATTACCTAATGCGATGTGGCAAATCGATGCAGAAGATAGCTGCCTTCTTTCCTCTAAGTATTTTACTACCTATATCCCTAAAGATTATGATGATCACGACCTATCTTTAGCAGAACTTATCGATATCGCTCTTTATAATAATTTTAATATTAAATCCTCGTGGGCAGAAGCGCGGTCTAAAGCAGCAATTTACGCCCAGTCCGAGGCAGCGTACCTTCCAAAAATTGATGCATCTGCAAAATACCAAAGAGAAAGACAAACGTTTTCCCTATCGGAAACCTTCACAATTCCCTATCTACTGACTACGACAGGCCCTGAAATGCAGATCACCTATACCCTACTAGATTTTGGAGCGAGAAAAGCAAGTTCTGATGCTGCAAGAAAAAGCCTGCTTTTTGCCGATTTAACGCATAACCGCACGATTCAAACAGCGATACAAATCGTAATGGACGACTACTACACCTATTTATATGAAAAAGAGCGTCTTTTAGCGTTAGAAGCTGACGTAGAAAATGCGTCTGTTACGCTCCAAGCAGCAGAAGAAAAAGGCCGCGTAGGTGTATTTGCAGCAGGCGATATATCCCAGGCAAAAACGCATTTCATCCAGAAAAAAATTGCGATGATTGGACAAAAAAAAGCTACGCTTCGCCAGTTTTCTCAGCTAGCAAAAGATCTAGGGCTTCCCGCAAACATCTCTTTCAACGTACAGCCTTTGCCGAAAAAAGTAGTGGTAAAAAGCTGCATAGAAGATGCAGATCTTCTTATTGCAAAAGCGCAAAAATGCCGCCCTGATCTACAAGCATCTATAGCTAAAGTAGCGGAAAAAAAAGCAGATCTTGTAAAAGCGCGCTCAGGGCATTTTCCTAAAGTGGATGCTTCTTTTGATTTAGGAAAATACTGGTACGACCATGCGCAAGATGAGGATTACCACTGGGCTTTTCTTCTAAAGTTAGAACTGCCTTTATTCGAGGGGTTTATGGTAGAAAATCAAATAAAACAAAAGCAGGCGGATTTAGAAAAAAGCGCAGCTGAGCTCTTGTCTAAAGAGCTGAGTGTCGTTAGCGAAATCCAAAATGCGCGTACAAATCTCATTGCAGCAAAAGATGCCCTCGGTTTTACAGAAGAATACCTCAAAGAAGCGAAAAAACAGTTTCGTATCGCTACAGAAAACTACCGGTTAGGCGTCAATACGATTTTAGATGTGCTTTCTGCGCAAAGCTCTCTTGCTGATGCAAGAGCAAAACTTGCTGAAGCCAAAAAAAATTGGTACCAATCGCTAGCAGAAATCGCCTATAGCACAGGCGCCTTCGGTTTTACAGAAGAGGTATTATGAGACCCATTTGTATACTTTTCTGCATCGTTTTTTTTTCCTGTTCTAGAGAAAAAAAGCCGCCTATTTCTCCTGTTTTTCCTGTAAAAACAGCCAAGGTCCGTCAGATAGATATCCCCCTATACCGCGATACAATAGGTAGGGTTGAGCCTATATTACGGGTAGATGTCACCTCCCGCGTACAAGGTCAAATCACAGGGGTATATTTTCAAGAAGGGAGCCCAATTAAAAAAGGAGATCTTCTTTTTACGATCGATCCAAGAACATTGGAAGCAGAAGTAAAAAAAGCAGAAGGCGTCTTGCAACAGCGCCTTGCTAATTTAGATATAGCAAGAGAAAAAGTAGTCCGTTTTTCTCCTTTAACCGATGAAGATTACTATGCAAAACTGCAGTTCGATGCGCTAAAAAGCAAGCTACACGCAGCAGAAGGCGCTGTAAAACAAGCGGAAGCAAATCTACAAAAAGCGCGCGTAGAACTCGGCTACTGCTGGATCTATTCCCCTATCAAAGGAAGAGCTGGCATCTTAAAAATTGATGAAGGCAATATCCTTACAGGAGATGATCAAAAAACGCTTGTCACGATCCATCAAATGCATCCCATGTACGTCTCTTTTTCCCTACCTGAAAAAGACCTTGGGGTGATTCGTAAGTATAGGAAAAAGCAGGGCCCTTTGCGCACAACAGCTTTGGATCCAACGAAGCAAATCAGCTGGCAGGGAAAACTTGAGATGATCAACAACCAAATCGACCCAGATACAGGAACGATTACCCTTCGCTCTGTATTTTCTAATAAAGAAGAGGCGCTTTGGCCGGGAAAATATGTCCAAGTGCGCTTGATTTTATCGATACAAAAAGATGCGCTGATGATCCCTTTTAGCGCGGTAAACCGCAGCAGTAAAGGCGCTTTTGTCTTTGTCATTAACGGACAAAATGTAGCAGCTATGCGCTTTATCAGTACCGGACAAAGGTATGGAGATGAGATTTGTATTTCTAAAGGGCTCCAGCCCGATGAAGAAGTGGTGATTGCAGGCAGTCAAAACCTTTATCCAGGCGCTTTAGTATCAAAAACGCTAGAAAGAGGCTTATGAACCTGCCCACACTTTGCATCAAAAAGCCGGTGATGACAACCCTTGTGATGCTATCCATCGCATTTTTTGGGTATTTTTCTTACAAAAGCCTCCCTGTATCCGACCTTCCCAATGTGGAATTTCCCACGATAACGGTATCTTTATCCTATCCTGGCGCAAGCCCTGAAACGATTTCGGCAAGCTGCGCTGTGCCTTTAGAGCGGCAGTTTATGACAATCGATGGGGTCCATACGTTATTTTCTAGAAGCCAAAACGGCTCTTTAACCGCTGTTTTGCAGTTTGTATTAGAAAAATCTATGGATAGCGCAGCAGTGGATGTGCAAGCAGCAATTAACCGCGCCCTTCCAAATTTACCAGATGACCTTCCCTCAAGCCCTACCTATAAAAAAATCAATCCAGCGCAGACTCCCATTTTATACATCGCTGTGACTTCTGATGCATTAGATAAACAAAAGCTCTATGACTACGCCAACACCTACATAGGTCAAAGGCTCAGCATTTTGCCTGGCGTATCGCAGGTCATTACCTTCGGCTCACCCTATGCTGCTCGCATCCAGATCGATCCGGGAAAACTCGCCCATATCGGCTTGACCATGAAAGATGTTGTACAAGCAGTAACAAAGGCCAACGTCGATCTACCTACAGGCGTATTGTATGGAAAAGCGCGGGAATCTACCATCGATGTCGATGGACAAATTATGTCTGCAGAAGGCTATGAGAAGTTAGTGTTACGAAGCAAAGATGGCAAAACGGTCTGTATTGGCGATGTAGGAAGAGCTGTAAACAGCTTAGAAGATGATAAATACTCGCTTACCTACAGACAGAAAAATGCAGTTAAGCCCTGCGTTGTTCTTGCAGTGCAAACCCTGCCAGGGGCAAATACGGTATCGGTTACAGATCAGATCTTTCAAACGCTTCCCAGCCTTAAAAAAGAGCTTCCCGCATCTCTTAGATACGCAACTTTATATAACAAAAAAACCATTATACTCGATTCAGTTCGCGATGTGAAACTGACCCTATGGATTGCTTTTATCCTAGTCGTGGGCATCATCTATCTATTTTTTGGTAAGTGGCAAAACACCTTAATCCCCTCTTTTGCTATCCCTCTATCGATTTTAGGTACCTTTTGTTTACTATACATCTTAGGTTATAGCTTAGATATTTTATCGCTTCTTGCATTAACCCTTTCGATTGGGTTTTTAGTGGATGATGCAATCGTTGTCCTTGAAAACATCATACGTCATGTTCATGAAGGGAAAAGCCCGCGAGATGCCGCTATGATCGGCTCAACAGAAATCACGAGTACTGTAGTGTCTATGAGCCTTTGTTTGATCAGCGTATTTTTTCCCATGCTATTTTTAGATAGTATTTTAGGTAGGTTATTTCGAGAATTCTCCCTTACCATTATGATTGCTGTAGGTTTTTCTGGCGCTATTGCTCTTTCATTAACACCTTTACTTTGTAGCCGGTGTATCAAAAAAAGGAGCCAAAAAGCCCAAAAAAGCCGCGTAGAGAGGCAAACAGAAAAATGCCAAAAAGCTCTTCTTTCCCTGTATCAAAAAGCGCTTACATGGGCTTTTAAAAAAAAGCGCTTCGTATTATTTCTAGGGTTTTTATCTTTTGTAGGATCGGTTGTTCTGATCAAAGAGATGCCCACAGATTTTCTACCGGTACAAGACGAAGGGTTTATCCAAGGCTTTACTCAATCACAAGATGGAACGTCCCCCTTTTCTCAAAAAGAAAAACAAGACCAGATAGCAGCTATTTGCGCAAATGACCCCGCTGTGCAATCGGTGGTATCGATGACATCTGTATCAAGCGTAGTGAGCGATAACCAAGGATTATTTTTTCTACAGCTAAAGCCATTAGACAAAAGAGCTTCTCTTTCCACTGTAGTAGAAGATCTACAAAAAAAAATCGAAGAGGTACCCGGTATTAACGCCTACCTTTCCCCTCTTCCTTTGATCAACTTAACCTTAGGCACGACAACAAAAGCGCTTTATCAATACTCTTTGACAGGTATCGATACCAAAACGCTTTATCCCGCA
Source organism: uncultured Chlamydiae bacterium (assembly GCA_937899275.1). GTDB lineage: Bacteria > Chlamydiota > Chlamydiia > Chlamydiales > SM23-39 > CALBPE01. Next base: position 23,806 of record CALBPE010000026.1, on the reverse strand, counting down.
GTAGAAAAAATGGTGGCAGAAGTAAAAAAACGGCGCGATCTTTTCACCGAGGTATCTTCTGATTTGCAAATCAGCCAGCCCCAAACACAAATTACCATACGTCGAAAACAAGCCGCTGAACTCGGCATCGATGCAAGAGATATTGAGGATCTTTTTAGCTACGCTTATTCAACAAATAAAATCTCTACCATCTATGGCGCTTTGAATCAATATGACGTTATTGTGGAAACGCTACCTCAATTTTACCGAGATTCTTCTGCATTTTCCTATCTGTTTTTACGCAATAAACAAAACCTTCTTGTTCCTTTAACCCAGGTAGTCGATACCAAGGAGTCGGTAGGTCCTTTATCGATGACGCATATCAACGGACTTCCTGCAGCGACGATATCGTTTAACGTAGCTCCTGGAAAAACATTAGGCGAGGCGATTTCTGTCCTCGAAAAATATAGTGCAATGCTGCTTCCCCGTTCGGTATCAGGTAGATCCAGCGGATCTGCCGAGGTCTTTCAAAAAAGTGTACGGTCCATGGCGCTTCTTTTTCTTTTAACCGTTTTTGTCATCTATCTGATTTTAGGCATCTTATATGAACATTTTCTCCACCCGTTAACTGTGATGAGCGCGCTTTTCCCCGCTACATTTGGCGGTCTTTTCTCTCTTTACATCATGGGTAAGGCGTTATCGTTATTTTCCTTTGTCGGGAGCATCATGCTGCTGGGTATTGTGATGAAAAACGGCATCATGATGGTTGATTTTGCAAATACAGCAATCAAAAAAGGATCGAGCAGCTACGATGCGATTTTCACTGCCTGCATCCTCCGTTTTCGGCCTATACTTATGACAAGTTTTGCAGCGCTTATGGGCGCTTTACCGATCGCTTTAGGTATTGGAGGGCCCAGCGCATCGACAAGAGCGCCTTTGGGGATAGCCGTTGTGGGCGGGCTATTGTTTTCTCAGGTGCTCACTTTGTTTTTAACTCCGGTGATTTTCTACTGTCTAGAAACAGCAGCAGAAAAAGTGGGAAAAATGCTCTATCCTTCCAAAAAAAAGGCTTCTAAATAAGCTACGGCCTTGGATGAAATAAATGAAACTCCTCTTGGAGCTTATGAGCGCTGATATGGGTATATACATCGGTTGTCTTGATATCTTCATGACCGAGAAGCTCTTGAATCACCCTTAACCCCGCGCCATTTTCCAGTAAATGCGTCGCATAACAGTGACGAAGGGTATGGGGAGAAATCGCTCCTTGTAGCCCAATTTTTTTCGCATACTTTCGGACAATGCGGTAAATTACAATACGATCAATGGGTTGTTTTTTCTCACTGATGAAAAGCGCTTTTTCTGAATCATGTCTATGCAAAAGATACGCATCGATGGTATCAATGGTTCTAGGTAAAAGAGGTAGCATGCGCTCTTTTTTCCCTTTACCTTGCACATGAACTGCAGATTTTTGTAGATTTTTGATCTGTAAAGCTGCGCATTCCGATGCGCGCATGCCCGATGCATATAAAAGCTCCAGTATTGCCCGATCTCTTGCTCCCAAAAAACCAGAAGAATCTGGAGCATGTAAAAGGCGATCTACTTCATCTACAGACAAAAGATTAGGTACTTTAGGAGAAAGCTTTTGTACAGATAGCTCTTGGAATAACGGTTTTTCTATCAAGTCCTTTTCATGTAAAAAATACAGAAAAGCCTTAATAGCCACAACTTTACGAAAGAAACTTGAAGGCGCGTACTGGCTATGCATTTGCTGTAAATACCCAGTGACGTCTTTTTCTTCTATTGATCCTAAAAGATGTGGAGGTTTTTGTAAAAAAGATAGCAGCTGCTTTACATCGCGCACATAAGCAGCGACGCTATGAGAAGAAAGGCCTTTTCTTAAGACCAACATCGTATGAAATTCTTGTAAAAGCTCCATACTTTAAAAGGTATAACATACTACCCATTTTCTATAGCATCTGGCTGTTGCCCCTCGTATAAAGACCAGACTTTTTCAGCTGCAGAGTTGATCATATCTGAGTCGATTAAAAGCCAGAGCAGTCCTAAAGCAAGTCCGATCAGCATAGGAAGCATCCCCCCACTAATGAGTAGGCCGATGATAAAAGATGCGATACCAATTAATGCAGCTAAAATCAAAAACGTCGCAAGCACCATTTTTTTGTAACTTTCTTTCCGGATCAAAGCGTCCAGCTTTTTAGCTTTGGCAAGCGCCCTTATATCCCCCTCATTTTGCAAGTTACCGATGAGCGCTTCTAAATCCACATTTTCTATTTCTTGCATACAAAGCGCTCCTATTCGTCTTTGCAAAGCTTCTTTTTTTCTTCTAAGAAGCTGGTCTTTCAGTACCGCTGCTTCTTGTGTATTACAACGAGCATGACTACAAACATCATAGTCTGTTATACCCGAAGATCCTTGCAGTACTTTCTCCATTTGTTTTTGGAATTTATCTAACTCTGCATTATTGACAGCTTGCTCCAGCTCTTGCGACTCTTCTTCAGATACGGTAAAAAACGAGTGTAAATAGCGCATTCTTAGTAGTAAAGTAGCCGAATCTTCAGCTCTAGTTACGCCATAGTCTTGTCGAAAAGAGGTCGTATGACGCAGTAGCATAAGCCCTTCTATTAAAACCGATATAGAAGAAGGCAAAAACACGTACGGTAGTAAAGGGGATACCGCTTTGACTAAAGCAGCGTTTTTCATAAATTTAGCCCACACCTGAATAGTAGAAAGCGCGCCGCCTATAAATAAAGATGCGCCCGATATAGCGGTCATAGCGCTATAAGAGCCCCTTTCCACATCCGCATCTTGCCCAGATTGGACCGCTTCTTGTCCCGCTTTTGCAAGGAGTTTCGCTCCTGTTCCTAAGCTTCCTAAGCTACCAACGCCATTGACTACATTTAAAGCGCCTTTGCTTATAGAAGTAGGTATGCTACCGCATACCCGTTTCGATAGGCGGGAAACTGGACGATACTTAGCGCCGATATTATGTGCACTAGATACAATGGATGCGCATCCCCCTACTATATCTGTAGTAGGAAGGGTTTCCCAAATTGTGTAGAGTCCAGTTCTAGATTCAGAATCTCTGGGTCTCTGTAAGGAGTGAGCTGGAAAGACACTAGCCATAAATTCCCTTTAGTTCAACTAAATTATATTTATAATTACAATTAGTGTCAATAAATTATTACGATTAATTAAATAATAAATACGTAGTTATATTATAAACGGGTTATATCTGACCGAATCCAAGCTTTTGTTTGGAATACCCTAGCCTGCAAGATCTGCAGCAAGGAAAGGAGTGTAAAATAGGCAAAAGAGGAATTTTTACCTAAGTTATTTTTATTAGGTTTTTTAAGACTAAATTTATGTAAATTAAAAAACTGAGAAGAAACAGCAATTTGTCTAGGAGACTGCTTTAGAGATCTACCATTTACTAGGATTTGGGCCTTTCTTTGCAAAGCGTTTACACCGGGAGAATCAATTTCTAATCTGTTTATTGGAGCTGAATAGTACATTGATATTCTTTTAAAAGACTCTAAAGCAATGGTTTGAATCAATTCTTCATGGTGTTTTGCTCGAGAAGGGCTACCTGTACCTTCCACGGTAACGCGGTAATTACTGCCTTGATAAGATATATTTGTAGTAATATGCATAATCATCCTTTAATACTATTTTACCTTATTTTAAAGAAAATGTAAAGTTTTTATTTATAGACGGAAAAACCAGATCGACTATAGTAAATAAAAAAGCCGGAGCGCGCCTATGGATCGATTTTCTACCTTAGTCCTTTTAGGGCCTCCAGGTTCAGGAAAAGGATCGATCGGCAAAACGCTTTCTTTACTGCGGTGGGGAAAGCATATCTCATCTGGCGATGTGCTTAGAAGCATTAGTCCTCGCTCTTCTTTAGGTCAAGAGTTTCAAAAAAGGGCAAAAAAAGGTCTTTTGATGCCAGATGAAGAAGTGGTATCTTGCGTCAAAAAGTATCTTGAAAAAGAGGAAAAGCTGCGCCTGCTTTCTAAAAAACGGGACTATTTGATCTTAGACGGTATTCCAAGAACAGAGCGGCAAGTGGAGCTTTTACAGCCTTTTATTGCAGTGCGCCTTGTGATCTGTCTATACGTAAAAGATCAACAAGTCCTCGCTCAGCGTATAGCAGGAAGAGCCAAAAAACAGAAAAGAGTCGATGATCAAGATCCCATGGTTTTGAAAAAACGACTTGAAGAATATGAAACAAAAACAGCTGGTATCATTAAAAAATACCCTTCCCATATCGTAGCTAGTGTAGCTGCTGATCAGCCTTTAGTTAAGGTATTTCAAGAGGCGCTGCAGCATATTTGCAAAACCTTTTAAGAAAAATTGCTATACCAACTGTTTTTTCAGCCAAAATGAAACAAATTACAGCTCTATTTCTGCAGCGAATTTTTAATAAATCTAGAAATTTAATTTTAATATGCAGTTTTTGTTATTAAAACAATATAAAAATTAATATTCATTGACTTTTAACGTTTTTTATTATAAAATAAATAAAAGATGAATTCTGTTTATTAACCTTTTACGAGGTATGTTTATGTATAATAAAAAACAGCAAAAATTAGCCCGTTTAGAAAGCCTTCTCGATTACTACCAAACCGAATTAGACCAGCTACAAGATCTTTTAGTCCGCTGCGGCTTTACTGATGGAATCGCCACCTTAAAAGAATCTGCCAAAGCGCTTTTAAGCGATTGACATCCTCTCCCACTTAAAGGAAGGAGATTCGTAAAGGTTGCTAACCGCAACTTACGAGCAGGTGTGCATCGCTGCTTTCTGCTGGTTCCTGCTTCACCGAAGATTCTAACGAATCTACTCCACAGGCTAATACCCGGTGTCCTCGGGCTAAACTATTCATGGCTCCTACATCGTCGGCATTTGCCGTATGCTCACAATTCTCACATACGAATCGAGATTGGCTTTTGCGATTTTTTGGTGGTTGGTGATTGCAACAGGGACATATTTGGCTTGTATGGTGCGGGGGAACTTTGAATTGAACAATGGGAGGAAATTGGGTGAGCTCTACATCCTCCACCTGAAGGAAGAGGCTTTGCGCTCTACTTTTGGTAAATCGCTTAGGTTTTTGTCTAAATACAAGGAATTTTTTCCAACAAAGCTATCCTAAAACCAGCAGATCTACACGACTTTGTTAGAAGGCCTGTGACATCTTTCTTGCTATTTTCTTCTAACGTTGGTAGCATGAAACTTCTCTAAAATCTAATTTAGGATGTATTTATGGCAAAACTCATTTTTGAAGATACCGGAGAAGAAGCCAATTTAGAAGATGGATCTTCGATTACAGAAGCTTGTGAAGAAGCAGGCGTACCTTTTGCTTGTACAGAAGGCGTTTGCGGAACTTGCGTTATCGAGGTAAACGATCCCAAAGAGATGGAGAATCTTTCAGAGTTTACTGAAGCAGAGCAAGATTTTCTCGGAGACATGGAACACGAGCGCCTTGCATGCCAATGCAAAATCAAACAAGGCAAAGTAAAAATACGATTTTAAGGTAGAAAGTTCAGATTATGGATCAAACAAGCACACAAAATCCTTCGATAAAACCTATAACGCTGACGCAAAAAGCAGCGAAAAAATTTCTCGAAATTTTAGAAGAGGAAGGAAAACAAGGCTACGGACTGCGATTAAAAGAGATGGCAGGTGGATGCTCCGGCTATAAGCATGTTCTTGATTTTTCTGCAGAAGCAAATAAAGATACCGATGCAGTTTTTACTTCAGAGGGCGTGGATATTCATGTAGATAAAAATGAACTAACAAGGCTTGCTGGTGCATTGATTGACTATGTAGATGATTTGCAAAATCCTGGTTTTCGCGTGCGCAATCCAAACATCAAATCTTCCTGCGGCTGCGGCTCTTCGCATAGCTATTGATCTATGCATATACTGTAGTCGCCTATAATCCATTCTTATATCTATGCCTTTAAGAATTATCTTACCGTATTTTCTAACTAAATCAGATAAAAACTGTTTCCAAAAAAAAGATCCCTGGGTTAAACAGACGAAATGTAGGGAGAAGTAAAACTATATGAATATCAAAAGCGAAAGACTAAAAAAATTAGAAGTAGAACTCGAAGATCTAGAGCAGTGGCTTAAACTCGGACTTGTCCCGAAAAAAGACATTGAAAAACATAAAGAAGAAATCCAGCTCATTCAAGAAAGAATTGAAGAAGAAAAAGAGCGCCTTCGCTTCCTCAAAGAAAATGGGGAAATTGATGAATATGTGATCCCCAAAAAGTCCCCTTCTAGGCAAATTTATCCCGACCCACATACGATGCCTGATATGGAAGTCGATATGACTGATGCGGGTCTTGATATGGAAACCGATCAATTTGAAACAGAAACCTCTGAAACGCAAGCAGGAGATGAAGCAACTTTTGCAGACGATGAGGATGAAGAAGATCCGTTTTCCGATCGCAACCGCTGGAAGCGTGGGATCATGGAAGATCCCGATGCCGACAATTGGTGATCTTAGCCTATATTTTCATCTTCCTTTTTGCCGAAAAAAATGTCCTTATTGCGATTTTTATGTAGTAACGGATCCATCTTTAAAAACATCTTTTCTCAAAGGGATCCTACAAGAGCTTTTTTTCTATTCTTCTCTACTGGAAAATAGCCGCCTTGTTTCTATTTATTTAGGAGGAGGTACTCCATCGGTTTTTCCCGAAGGGTGTGAAAAAATTTTGCAAGCTCTATCGCCTTTCATCGATCCCTCAGTTGAAATCACCTGTGAAGTCAACCCAGAAGATCTATCAGAAGAGCTTGTCAGCCGTTTAAAACAAGCTGGAGTCAATAGACTAAGTATTGGGGTCCAGTCGTTTCAAAGGCCCCTTCTTAACGTGATTAAAAGGCCTTTCCCTAGCGTTGAAGCAATTGAAAAGGCCCATAAGACTATCTCTAATTTATCGATCGATAAATTAGAGATAGTCTTATGGGCCTTTTCAATTGCTTCAACGCTAGGGAAAGGCCTTTTAATCACGTTAAGAAGGGGCCTTTGAAACGACTGGACCCCAATACTTAGTCTATTGACTCCAGCTTGTTTTAAACGGCTGACAAGCTCTTCTGATAGATCTTCTGGGTTGACTTCACAGGTGATTTCAACTGAGGGATCGATGAAAGGCGATAGAGCTTGCAAAATTTTTTCACACCCTTCGGGAAAAACCGATGGAGTACCTCCTCCTAAATAAATAGAAACAAGGCGGCTATTTTCCAGTAGAGAAGAATAGAAAAAAAGCTCTTGTAGGATCCCTTTGAGAAAAGATGTTTTTAAAGATGGATCCGTTACTACATAAAAATCGCAATAAGGACATTTTTTTCGGCAAAAAGGAAGATGAAAATATAGGCTAAGATCACCAATTGTCGGCATCGGGATCTTCCATGATCCCACGCTTCCAGCGGTTGCGATCGGAAAACGGATCTTCTTCATCCTCATCGTCTGCAAAAGTTGCTTCATCTCCTGCTTGCGTTTCAGAGGTTTCTGTTTCAAATTGATCGGTTTCCATATCAAGACCCGCATCAGTCATATCGACTTCCATATCAGGCATCGTATGTGGGTCGGGATAAATTTGCCTAGAAGGGGACTTTTTGGGGATCACATATTCATCAATTTCCCCATTTTCTTTGAGGAAGCGAAGGCGCTCTTTTTCTTCTTCAATTCTTTCTTGAATGAGCTGGATTTCTTCTTTATGTTTTTCAATGTCTTTTTTCGGGACAAGTCCGAGTTTAAGCCACTGCTCTAGATCTTCGAGTTCTACTTCTAATTTTTTTAGTCTTTCGCTTTTGATATTCATATAGTTTTACTTCTCCCTACATTTCGTCTGTTTAACCCAGGGATCTTTTTTTTGGAAACAGTTTTTATCTGATTTAGTTAGAAAATACGGTAAGATAATTCTTAAAGGCATAGATATAAGAATGGATTATAGGCGACTACAGTATATGCATAGATCAATAGCTATGCGAAGAGCCGCAGCCGCAGGAAGATTTGATGTTTGGATTGCGCACGCGAAAACCAGGATTTTGCAAATCATCTACATAGTCAATCAATGCACCAGCAAGCCTTGTTAGTTCATTTTTATCTACATGAATATCCACGCCCTCTGAAGTAAAAACTGCATCGGTATCTTTATTTGCTTCTGCAGAAAAATCAAGAACATGCTTATAGCCGGAGCATCCACCTGCCATCTCTTTTAATCGCAGTCCGTAGCCTTGTTTTCCTTCCTCTTCTAAAATTTCGAGAAATTTTTTCGCTGCTTTTTGCGTCAGCGTTATAGGTTTTATCGAAGGATTTTGTGTGCTTGTTTGATCCATAATCTGAACTTTCTACCTTAAAATCGTATTTTTACTTTGCCTTGTTTGATTTTGCATTGGCATGCAAGGCGCTCGTGTTCCATGTCTCCGAGAAAATCTTGCTCTGCTTCAGTAAACTCTGAAAGATTCTCCATCTCTTTGGGATCGTTTACCTCGATAACGCAAGTTCCGCAAACGCCTTCTGTACAAGCAAAAGGTACGCCTGCTTCTTCACAAGCTTCTGTAATCGAAGATCCATCTTCTAAATTGGCTTCTTCTCCGGTATCTTCAAAAATGAGTTTTGCCATAAATACATCCTAAATTAGATTTTAGAGAAGTTTCATGCTACCAACGTTAGAAGAAAATAGCAAGAAAGATGTCACAGGCCTTCTAACAAAGTCGTGTAGATCTGCTGGTTTTAGGATAGCTTTGTTGGAAAAAATTCCTTGTATTTAGACAAAAACCTAAGCGATTTACCAAAAGTAGAGCGCAAAGCCTCTTCCTTCAGGTGGAGGATGTAGAGCTCACCCAATTTCCTCCCATTGTTCAATTCAAAGTTCCCCCGCACCATACAAGCCAAATATGTCCCTGTTGCAATCACCAACCACCAAAAAATCGCAAAAGCCAATCTCGATTCGTATGTGAGAATTGTGAGCATACGGCAAATGCCGACGATGTAGGAGCCATGAATAGTTTAGCCCGAGGACACCGGGTATTAGCCTGTGGAGTAGATTCGTTAGAATCTTCGGTGAAGCAGGAACCAGCAGAAAGCAGCGATGCACACCTGCTCGTAAGTTGCGGTTAGCAACCTTTACGAATCTCCTTCCTTTAAGTGGGAGAGGATGTCAATCGCTTAAAAGCGCTTTGGCAGATTCTTTTAAGGTGGCGATTCCATCAGTAAAGCCGCAGCGGACTAAAAGATCTTGTAGCTGGTCTAATTCGGTTTGGTAGTAATCGAGAAGGCTTTCTAAACGGGCTAATTTTTGCTGTTTTTTATTATACATAAACATACCTCGTAAAAGGTTAATAAACAGAATTCATCTTTTATTTATTTTATAATAAAAAACGTTAAAAGTCAATGAATATTAATTTTTATATTGTTTTAATAACAAAAACTGCATATTAAAATTAAATTTCTAGATTTATTAAAAATTCGCTGCAGAAATAGAGCTGTAATTTGTTTCATTTTGGCTGAAAAAACAGTTGGTATAGCAATTTTTCTTAAAAGGTTTTGCAAATATGCTGCAGCGCCTCTTGAAATACCTTAACTAAAGGCTGATCAGCAGCTACACTAGCTACGATATGGGAAGGGTATTTTTTAATGATACCAGCTGTTTTTGTTTCATATTCTTCAAGTCGTTTTTTCAAAACCATGGGATCTTGATCATCGACTCTTTTCTGTTTTTTGGCTCTTCCTGCTATACGCTGAGCGAGGACTTGTTGATCTTTTACGTATAGACAGATCACAAGGCGCACTGCAATAAAAGGCTGTAAAAGCTCCACTTGCCGCTCTGTTCTTGGAATACCGTCTAAGATCAAATAGTCCCGTTTTTTAGAAAGCAGGCGCAGCTTTTCCTCTTTTTCAAGATACTTTTTGACGCAAGATACCACTTCTTCATCTGGCATCAAAAGACCTTTTTTTGCCCTTTTTTGAAACTCTTGACCTAAAGAAGAGCGAGGACTAATGCTTCTAAGCACATCGCCAGATGAGATATGCTTTCCCCACCGCAGTAAAGAAAGCGTTTTGCCGATCGATCCTTTTCCTGAACCTGGAGGCCCTAAAAGGACTAAGGTAGAAAATCGATCCATAGGCGCGCTCCGGCTTTTTTATTTACTATAGTCGATCTGGTTTTTCCGTCTATAAATAAAAACTTTACATTTTCTTTAAAATAAGGTAAAATAGTATTAAAGGATGATTATGCATATTACTACAAATATATCTTATCAAGGCAGTAATTACCGCGTTACCGTGGAAGGTACAGGTAGCCCTTCTCGAGCAAAACACCATGAAGAATTGATTCAAACCATTGCTTTAGAGTCTTTTAAAAGAATATCAATGTACTATTCAGCTCCAATAAACAGATTAGAAATTGATTCTCCCGGTGTAAACGCTTTGCAAAGAAAGGCCCAAATCCTAGTAAATGGTAGATCTCTAAAGCAGTCTCCTAGACAAATTGCTGTTTCTTCTCAGTTTTTTAATTTACATAAATTTAGTCTTAAAAAACCTAATAAAAATAACTTAGGTAAAAATTCCTCTTTTGCCTATTTTACACTCCTTTCCTTGCTGCAGATCTTGCAGGCTAGGGTATTCCAAACAAAAGCTTGGATTCGGTCAGATATAACCCGTTTATAATATAACTACGTATTTATTATTTAATTAATCGTAATAATTTATTGACACTAATTGTAATTATAAATATAATTTAGTTGAACTAAAGGGAATTTATGGCTAGTGTCTTTCCAGCTCACTCCTTACAGAGACCCAGAGATTCTGAATCTAGAACTGGACTCTACACAATTTGGGAAACCCTTCCTACTACAGATATAGTAGGGGGATGCGCATCCATTGTATCTAGTGCACATAATATCGGCGCTAAGTATCGTCCAGTTTCCCGCCTATCGAAACGGGTATGCGGTAGCATACCTACTTCTATAAGCAAAGGCGCTTTAAATGTAGTCAATGGCGTTGGTAGCTTAGGAAGCTTAGGAACAGGAGCGAAACTCCTTGCAAAAGCGGGACAAGAAGCGGTCCAATCTGGGCAAGATGCGGATGTGGAAAGGGGCTCTTATAGCGCTATGACCGCTATATCGGGCGCATCTTTATTTATAGGCGGCGCGCTTTCTACTATTCAGGTGTGGGCTAAATTTATGAAAAACGCTGCTTTAGTCAAAGCGGTATCCCCTTTACTACCGTACGTGTTTTTGCCTTCTTCTATATCGGTTTTAATAGAAGGGCTTATGCTACTGCGTCATACGACCTCTTTTCGACAAGACTATGGCGTAACTAGAGCTGAAGATTCGGCTACTTTACTACTAAGAATGCGCTATTTACACTCGTTTTTTACCGTATCTGAAGAAGAGTCGCAAGAGCTGGAGCAAGCTGTCAATAATGCAGAGTTAGATAAATTCCAAAAACAAATGGAGAAAGTACTGCAAGGATCTTCGGGTATAACAGACTATGATGTTTGTAGTCATGCTCGTTGTAATACACAAGAAGCAGCGGTACTGAAAGACCAGCTTCTTAGAAGAAAAAAAGAAGCTTTGCAAAGACGAATAGGAGCGCTTTGTATGCAAGAAATAGAAAATGTGGATTTAGAAGCGCTCATCGGTAACTTGCAAAATGAGGGGGATATAAGGGCGCTTGCCAAAGCTAAAAAGCTGGACGCTTTGATCCGGAAAGAAAGTTACAAAAAAATGGTGCTTGCGACGTTTTTGATTTTAGCTGCATTAATTGGTATCGCATCTTTTATCATCGGCCTACTCATTAGTGGGGGGATGCTTCCTATGCTGATCGGACTTGCTTTAGGACTGCTCTGGCTTTTAATCGACTCAGATATGATCAACTCTGCAGCTGAAAAAGTCTGGTCTTTATACGAGGGGCAACAGCCAGATGCTATAGAAAATGGGTAGTATGTTATACCTTTTAAAGTATGGAGCTTTTACAAGAATTTCATACGATGTTGGTCTTAAGAAAAGGCCTTTCTTCTCATAGCGTCGCTGCTTATGTGCGCGATGTAAAGCAGCTGCTATCTTTTTTACAAAAACCTCCACATCTTTTAGGATCAATAGAAGAAAAAGACGTCACTGGGTATTTACAGCAAATGCATAGCCAGTACGCGCCTTCAAGTTTCTTTCGTAAAGTTGTGGCTATTAAGGCTTTTCTGTATTTTTTACATGAAAAGGACTTGATAGAAAAACCGTTATTCCAAGAGCTATCTGTACAAAAGCTTTCTCCTAAAGTACCTAATCTTTTGTCTGTAGATGAAGTAGATCGCCTTTTACATGCTCCAGATTCTTCTGGTTTTTTGGGAGCAAGAGATCGGGCAATACTGGAGCTTTTATATGCATCGGGCATGCGCGCATCGGAATGCGCAGCTTTACAGATCAAAAATCTACAAAAATCTGCAGTTCATGTGCAAGGTAAAGGGAAAAAAGAGCGCATGCTACCTCTTTTACCTAGAACCATTGATACCATCGATGCGTATCTTTTGCATAGACATGATTCAGAAAAAGCGCTTTTCATCAGTGAGAAAAAACAACCCATTGATCGTATTGTAATTTACCGCATTGTCCGAAAGTATGCGAAAAAAATTGGGCTACAAGGAGCGATTTCTCCCCATACCCTTCGTCACTGTTATGCGACGCATTTACTGGAAAATGGCGCGGGGTTAAGGGTGATTCAAGAGCTTCTCGGTCATGAAGATATCAAGACAACCGATGTATATACCCATATCAGCGCTCATAAGCTCCAAGAGGAGTTTCATTTATTTCATCCAAGGCCGTAGCTTATTTAGAAGCCTTTTTTTTGGAAGGATAGAGCATTTTTCCCACTTTTTCTGCTGCTGTTTCTAGACAGTAGAAAATCACCGGAGTTAAAAACAAAGTGAGCACCTGAGAAAACAATAGCCCGCCCACAACGGCTATCCCCAAAGGCGCTCTTGTCGATGCGCTGGGCCCTCCAATACCTAAAGCGATCGGTAAAGCGCCCATAAGCGCTGCAAAACTTGTCATAAGTATAGGCCGAAAACGGAGGATGCAGGCAGTGAAAATCGCATCGTAGCTGCTCGATCCTTTTTTGATTGCTGTATTTGCAAAATCAACCATCATGATGCCGTTTTTCATCACAATACCCAGCAGCATGATGATCCCGACAAAGGAAAATAACGATAACGCCTTACCCATGATGTAAAGAGAGAAAAGACCGCCAAATGTAGCGGGGAAAAGCGCGCTCATCACAGTTAACGGGTGGAGAAAATGTTCATATAAGATGCCTAAAATCAGATAGATGACAAAAACGGTTAAAAGAAAAAGAAGCGCCATGGACCGTACACTTTTTTGAAAGACCTCGGCAGATCCGCTGGATCTACCTGATACCGAACGGGGAAGCAGCATTGCACTATATTTTTCGAGGACAGAAATCGCCTCGCCTAATGTTTTTCCAGGAGCTACGTTAAACGATATCGTCGCTGCAGGAAGTCCGTTGATATGCGTCATCGATAAAGGACCTACCGACTCCTTGGTATCGACTACCTGGGTTAAAGGAACAAGAAGGTTTTGTTTATTGCGTAAAAACAGATAGGAAAATGCAGAAGAATCTCGGTAAAATTGAGGTAGCGTTTCCACAATAACGTCATATTGATTCAAAGCGCCATAGATGGTAGAGATTTTATTTGTTGAATAAGCGTAGCTAAAAAGATCCTCAATATCTCTTGCATCGATGCCGAGTTCAGCGGCTTGTTTTCGACGTATGGTAATTTGTGTTTGGGGCTGGCTGATTTGCAAATCAGAAGATACCTCGGTGAAAAGATCGCGCCGTTTTTTTACTTCTGCCACCATTTTTTCTACTGCGGGATAAAGCGTTTTGGTATCGATACCTGTCAAAGAGTATTGATAAAGCGCTTTTGTTGTCGTGCCTAAGGTTAAGTTGATCAAAGGAAGAGGGGAAAGGTAGGCGTTAATACCGGGTACCTCTTCGATTTTTTTTTGTAGATCTTCTACTACAGTGGAAAGAGAAGCTCTTTTGTCTAATGGCTTTAGCTGTAGAAAAAATAATCCTTGGTTATCGCTCACTACGCTTGATACAGATGTCATCGATACCACCGATTGCACAGCGGGGTCATTTGCGCAAATAGCTGCTATCTGGTCTTGTTTTTCTTTTTGAGAAAAGGGGGACGTTCCATCTTGTGATTGAGTAAAGCCTTGGATAAACCCTTCGTCTTGTACCGGTAGAAAATCTGTGGGCATCTCTTTGATCAGAACAACCGATCCTACAAAAGATAAAAACCCTAGAAATAATACGAAGCGCTTTTTTTTAAAAGCCCATGTAAGCGCTTTTTGATACAGGGAAAGAAGAGCTTTTTGGCATTTTTCTGTTTGCCTCTCTACGCGGCTTTTTTGGGCTTTTTGGCTCCTTTTTTTGATACACCGGCTACAAAGTAAAGGTGTTAATGAAAGAGCAATAGCGCCAGAAAAACCTACAGCAATCATAATGGTAAGGGAGAATTCTCGAAATAACCTACCTAAAATACTATCTAAAAATAGCATGGGAAAAAATACGCTGATCAAACAAAGGCTCATAGACACTACAGTACTCGTGATTTCTGTTGAGCCGATCATAGCGGCATCTCGCGGGCTTTTCCCTTCATGAACATGACGTATGATGTTTTCAAGGACAACGATTGCATCATCCACTAAAAACCCAATCGAAAGGGTTAATGCAAGAAGCGATAAAATATCTAAGCTATAACCTAAGATGTATAGTAAACAAAAGGTACCTAAAATCGATAGAGGGATAGCAAAAGAGGGGATTAAGGTGTTTTGCCACTTACCAAAAAATAGATAGATGATGCCCACGACTAGGATAAAAGCAATCCATAGGGTCAGTTTCACATCGCGAACTGAATCGAGTATAATGGTTTTTTTGTTATATAAAGTTGCGTATCTAAGAGATGCGGGAAGCTCTTTTTTAAGGCTGGGAAGCGTTTGAAAGATCTGATCTGTAACCGATACCGTATTTGCCCCTGGCAGGGTTTGCACTGCAAGAACAACGCAGGGCTTAACTGCATTTTTCTGTCTGTAGGTAAGCGAGTATTTATCATCTTCTAAGCTGTTTACAGCTCTTCCTACATCGCCAATACAGACCGTTTTGCCATCTTTGCTTCGTAACACTAACTTCTCATAGCCTTCTGCAGACATAATTTGTCCATCGACATCGATGGTAGATTCCCGCGCTTTTCCATACAATACGCCTGTAGGTAGATCGACGTTGGCCTTTGTTACTGCTTGTACAACATCTTTCATGGTCAAGCCGATATGGGCGAGTTTTCCCGGATCGATCTGGATGCGAGCAGCATAGGGTGAGCCGAAGGTAATGACCTGCGATACGCCAGGCAAAATGCTGAGCCTTTGACCTATGTAGGTGTTGGCGTAGTCATAGAGCTTTTGTTTATCTAATGCATCAGAAGTCACAGCGATGTATAAAATGGGAGTCTGCGCTGGATTGATTTTTTTATAGGTAGGGCTTGAGGGAAGGTCATCTGGTAAATTTGGAAGGGCGCGGTTAATTGCTGCTTGCACATCCACTGCTGCGCTATCCATAGATTTTTCTAATACAAACTGCAAAACAGCGGTTAAAGAGCCGTTTTGGCTTCTAGAAAATAACGTATGGACCCCATCGATTGTCATAAACTGCCGCTCTAAAGGCACAGCGCAGCTTGCCGAAATCGTTTCAGGGCTTGCGCCAGGATAGGATAAAGATACCGTTATCGTGGGAAATTCCACATTGGGAAGGTCGGATACAGGGAGGCTTTTGTAAGAAAAATACCCAAAAAATGCGATGGATAGCATCACAAGGGTTGTCATCACCGGCTTTTTGATGCAAAGTGTGGGCAGGTTCATAAGCCTCTTTCTAGCGTTTTTGATACTAAAGCGCCTGGATAAAGGTTTTGACTGCCTGCAATCACCACTTCTTCATCGGGCTGGAGCCCTTTAGAAATACAAATCTCATCTCCATACCTTTGTCCGGTACTGATAAAGCGCATAGCTGCTACATTTTGTCCGTTAATGACAAAGACAAAAGCGCCTTTACTGCTGCGGTTTACCGCGCTAAAAGGGATCATCAGCGCATCTTTTTGTATCGATAAAATCAAGCGCACTTGGACATATTTTCCCGGCCAAAGCGCCTCTTCTTTATTAGAAAATACAGAGCGAAGGGTAATCGTTCCTGTATCTGGGTCGATTTGGTTGTTGATCATCTCAAGTTTTCCCTGCCAGCTGATTTGCTTCGTTGGATCCAAAGCTGTTGTGCGCAAAGGGCCCTGCTTTTTCCTATACTTACGAATCACCCCAAGGTCTTTTTCAGGTAGGGAAAAAGAGACGTACATGGGATGCATTTGATGGATCGTGACAAGCGTTTTTTGATCATCTCCTGTAAGGATATTGCCTTCATCAATTTTTAAGATGCCAGCTCTTCCTTTGATAGGGGAATAGATCCAGCAGTAGCCGAGTTCTACGCGCGCTTTTTGTAGATTTGCTTCCGCTTGTTTTACAGCGCCTTCTGCTGCGTGTAGCTTGCTTTTTAGCGCATCGAACTGCAGTTTTGCATAGTAATCTTCATCGGTTAAAGGAGAAAAACGGACTACTTTTTCTCTTGCTATATCTAAATTAGCAAGGCGCTGTTGCAAGACGCCTTCTGCTTTTTTTACTTCTGCTTCCAATGTTCTTGGATCGATCGTAAAAAGAAGATCTCCTTTTTTAATTGGGCTCCCTTCTTGAAAATATACCCCTGTGATTTGACCTTGTACGCGGGAGGTGACATCTACCCGTAATATAGGCTCAACCCTACCTATTGTATCGCGGTATAGGGGGATATCTATCTGACGGACCTTGGCTGTTTTTACAGGAAAAACAGGAGAAATAGGCGGCTTTTTTTCTCTAGAACAGGAAAAAAAAACGATGCAGAAAAGTATACAAATGGGTCTCATAATACCTCTTCTGTAAAACCGAAGGCGCCTGTGCTATAGGCGATTTCTGCTAGCGATTGGTACCAATTTTTTTTGGCTTCAGCAAGTTTTGCTCTTGCATCAGCAAGAGAGCTTTGCGCAGAAAGCACATCTAAAATCGTATTGACGCCTAACCGGTAGTTTTCTGTAGCGATACGAAACTGTTTTTTCGCTTCTTTGAGGTATTCTTCTGTAAAACCGAGGGCATCTTTTGCTGCAATGAGATTTGTACGCGCATTTTGGATTTCGCTAACGACACTCAGCTCTTTAGACAAGAGCTCAGCTGCGCTTTTTTCTAAATCCGCCTGCTTTTGTTTTATTTGATTTTCTACCATAAACCCCTCGAATAAAGGCAGTTCTAACTTTAGAAGAAAAGCCCAGTGGTAATCCTCATCTTGCGCATGGTCGTACCAGTATTTTCCTAAATCAAAAGAAGCATCCACTTTAGGAAAATGCCCTGAGCGCGCTTTTACAAGATCTGCTTTTTTTTCCGCTACTTTAGCTATAGATGCTTGTAGATCAGGGCGGCATTTTTGCGCTTTTGCAATAAGAAGATCTGCATCTTCTATGCAGCTTTTTACCACTACTTTTTTCGGCAAAGGCTGTACGTTGAAAGAGATGTTTGCGGGAAGCCCTAGATCTTTTGCTAGCTGAGAAAACTGGCGAAGCGTAGCTTTTTTTTGTCCAATCATCGCAATTTTTTTCTGGATGAAATGCGTTTTTGCCTGGGATATATCGCCTGCTGCAAATACACCTACGCGGCCTTTTTCTTCTGCTGCTTGGAGCGTAACAGACGCATTTTCTACGTCAGCTTCTAACGCTAAAAGACGCTCTTTTTCATATAAATAGGTGTAGTAGTCGTCCATTACGATTTGTATCGCTGTTTGAATCGTGCGGTTATGCGTTAAATCGGCAAAAAGCAGGCTTTTTCTTGCAGCATCAGAACTTGCTTTTCTCGCTCCAAAATCTAGTAGGGTATAGGTGATCTGCATTTCAGGGCCTGTCGTAGTCAGTAGATAGGGAATTGTGAAGGTTTCCGATAGGGAAAACGTTTGTCTTTCTCTTTGGTATTTTGCAGATGCATCAATTTTTGGAAGGTACGCTGCCTCGGACTGGGCGTAAATTGCTGCTTTAGACCGCGCTTCTGCCCACGAGGATTTAATATTAAAATTATTATAAAGAGCGATATCGATAAGTTCTGCTAAAGATAGGTCGTGATCATCATAATCTTTAGGGATATAGGTAGTAAAATACTTAGAGGAAAGAAGGCAGCTATCTTCTGCATCGATTTGCCACATCGCATTAGGTAATGAAGGAGCAAGCGCGTAGGGATCGACAAGAGCCTTTGTATGACTACAGCTAGAAAGTAGGGATCCCCCCAAAAACAACAAAATGTATCTCTTTTTCATGCGGCAGAGCTATTCCACGGAATTTCGAAAGAGGGATTTTGTCCACTCCTCCCTTGATACGGTTTTTAGAGAATATTACCGATTGGAGTCAAGCTTTTTATGAAGAAGGGTGTTGACTACTTCAGGCGACGCTCAGCCTTTGGTGGATCTCATCACCTGTCCCACGAGAAAAGAAATCGCTTTTTGTTTACCGTTTTTAAAGCCTTCAATCGACTGGGGGTGATCTTGCAGGATTTTTTCTACAATAGGCTCGATGATAGCCGGATCACTCATAGGCAAATAATCGGGATTTTCCTGAACGATAGTCTGGGGTGATGTATGGGGTTTTTTCATCATCTCATCTGCAATACTTTTTGCAATCCTTGAGGTGATGGTTTTATCTTCGATTAAGGTGATCAAAGAGCCGATATGCTTTTCTGGTATGCTGGTAGATAAAAAGTGTTTTCCCGCTTCTTTTGCTCTACCAAAAAACTCGATGGTAATCCAGTTTGCAAGCAAATTTGCCGATAAAGAAGAGGGGCAAAAAGAAAGAGCTTCTTCAAAATAGTCGGCAAGGGCTTTTTCTTCTGTCAGGATCTCTGCTGCATCTTTTGATAATTGGAGCTGCTCTTTGTAGCGGTTTTTTCGCGCTCTTCTTAGCTCTGGAAGGGAGCATGTGAGCCGTTCAATGAGTTCTTCTTCAATCATCAGTGGGGGAATATCTGGCTCAGGCATATACCTATAGTCTTCTGCGCTTTCTTTTTTGCGCATAACGGTCAGTGTTTTTTGCACTGGATCAAACCGGCAAGTAGAAGAGGCGATTACAGCATGGGGATCTTTTTCATAGATGGCAATTTGTCTCGATATTTCTTGGTTGATCGCGAGTTCTAAAAAATGAAAAGAATTGATGTTTTTGATTTCCACTTTATTTCTAAGCGTAGTCTCCCCTTGAGGCCTAACCGATATATTCGCATCCATTCTAAGCTGGCCTTGGTCCATATTGGCGTCTGAGGCGCCGATATACTGAAAAATTGATTTGATTTCTTTGGCGTAAAGAGCAGCTTCGCTTGCGCTTTTTAAGCAAGGAGCAGAAATGATTTCCATTAAGGGGGCTCCTGCTCGATTATCATCGACTCCAGTAAAGCTAGAAAAATGTTTCAATGTTCCCGCATCATCTTCTAGATGCGCTGCTGTGATCTCCACTTTTTTCACGCTATCTTCTAAAGAAATTTCGACGTAGCCATTTTTTACAATGGGATGGAAAAATTGTGTGATTTGGAAATTTCTAGGCGAGTCGGGATAAAAGTAGGACTTGCGATCAAAAGAGCTTTGCCTAGATATATCTGCATTGACAGCTAGGCCAAATTGCACCGCTTTTTCTACCGCTGCTTCATTTAGCAGTGGTAGGGACCCAGGCTGCCCTGTACAAATAGTAGAAATATTTTGGTTGGGGTTTTCTCCAAAGGTATTGGGAGCGGGAGAAAAAAGCTTAGTGTGGGTGTTGAGCTGCACATGGATCTCAAGACCAATGACTACATCCCAGTCTTTAAGCGAAGTCATAGGAAACCTTTAGGTAGCGTTTTGTAAAGAGGCGCTGTTTGTTCAAACGCATAGCCTGCTTGCAGCACCGCTGCATCTTGTAGTTTAGGTCCAATGATTTGTAGGCTCATTGGCTTATTTTTGCTATCAATACCAGAGGGTACAGAAATAGCGGGAAGTCCAGCTAAGCTTGCAGGAATAGTTAAGCTATCTTGTAAATACATCTCAAAGGGATCGGGAAAAGAGCCCAAGGCAAAAGCGGTGACAGGGCATGTAGGCATTGCGATAAAGTCTGTTTTATTAAAAGCGTTATGAAACGCTTCTGCAATCAGATAGCGAATCTTTTGCGCTTTTCGATAAAATTCATCTCGATGTCCTGAAGAAAGGACAAAGGTTCCAAGTAAGATCCGTTTTTTTACTTCTTGACCAAATCCACTATCGCGTGAGTATTTATATACCTCTTCAAAAGATGCCGCTTGAGGCGTTCTTATCCCATGACGAATCCCATCAAAACGGGCGAGATTAGTCGAGGCTTCTGCTGTCGCTAAAATGTAGTATACAGCAATAGAATAGCGCAAGATATCGAGGTCTACATCGACGAGAGTAGCTCCTAAAGACTCCATCCTTTTTAACGAGTCTTGAAAATCGGTTTTTACCTCACCTTTTAAATCTTCCAGTAGTTTGTGGGGAACGCCAATGACTTTTCCTTTCATATCGGTAGAAAAAGAGGTGAGGATCTCTTCGCTCGATTTTTTTAGGGAAGTGGGATCTTTAGGGCAGTTTCTTCCGATGGTTTCCATCATCAAAGCAATATCTTTTACTCTTGCTCCTAGAGGACCAATTTGATCTAAAGATGAGCCAAAAGCAACAAGCCCATAACGAGAAACTCTACCGTAGGTAGGTTTAAACCCTGAAATGCCGCAGAAAGAAGCGGGCTGACGAATCGATCCGCCTGTATCGCTACCAGTAGCAAGAGCAATCAACCTTGCAGATATAGCGGCAGCAGAGCCTCCAGAAGAGCCTCCTGGTGTGCACTCGGTATTCCAAGGGTTTTTTGTGGTCATGTAAGCAGAGTTTTCACTCGATGCGCCCATAGAAAACTCATCTAGATTGAGTTTTCCCATAATGATGGCATCTTCTTCTAGCATCAAACGGACAGCAGTTGCGCTGAAAGGAGCTCTATAGTGTTCTAAAAATTTTGAGCCGCAAGTCGTGATCTCTCCTTGAATATGGGTATTGTCTTTGATTCCAATAGGAAGACCTGCCATCTGACCAAGAGGCTTTTTTTGCGCTCTTTTTTCATCTAAAAGGGCAGCTTTTTTTAACGCTTGATCATCGTAAATCTTGAGAAAAGCCTGTAGATCGGGATTGTACTTATGAATCCTTTCTAGGTAGTGGGAGACAATTTCTACTGCGCTTATTTCTCCTTGGACAAATAGATTTCTAATGGCCAAAGCGCTTTTTGTATGTAACTGGTTCATCCGTTTTTCTCTTTTGGCTGTAGGACAGGGGGGACGCGGATCATGCCAGCTGTTTTTTCAGGCACATTTTCCAAATACGTTTCTGTAGGTAACAAATAGCCAGGTTCATCTTTTCGAAGAGGTTGGGGTGAAGCGTTTTTTGCTTGTAAAAACATCTGATGAGAAAAAATCGGGGTATCTTCTGTAGAGACTTCGCTGAGCTGCTCCACATAATCTAAAATTTTTTTTAGACTATCTGTCAGGAGGGCTTCTTCATTTTTTTCGCATTCGATATGCGCCATTTTTTCTAAATTGCAAAGCATATCTTCAGTAAAATCAGTCATATAGATACCTGTTGATCCATAAAGATATACAAGCTAAGACATAAAAGTCAAGGTGTAGCTACCCAGGCGTACGAAGAAAAAAGAGACAACTAAGGAAAGTGTAAAAAAGATGGCCCAACTGCCAATAGCCCGGCTAAGAGAATACTCTGCTGCTTCTTGTAAATTCATGATCAAAAGCACTTCGCTCCAAATTTTAGGAACAATCATGATGAATCCAAGAAAAATAGAAGAGGGTAGAGTGACCATGCGGACAAAAGCATAATCGGGTGAAAAAACAAGAAGAGCTAGCCAGACGCTAAGAGATATCAGCTGAGGGGCGCTTGACCATGCTAAAGCTGAGCGTATATGGGCAAAAGGAGCTTTCCCTTGAAAACATAGCTTAGTGATCAAAAAAAGGAGAAATCCTAGGATATAGAGCCAAAAAAATGCGTAGAATACAGCGAGAAGAAGGCAGCTCAGTACAATGATGCCATAATGCAGAAAAAGACCCAAAGACTCTTGATTGGCTTGGTAGAATAAAAAATCGAGCGCGTTGACAAAAGCAAACGGAAAGGTAAGATGCTGAGGATTGGTGTTCAGCACTTTTCTCACCGCTATTTTTGGCTGTTTCCAGATCAAAAAAAATGGAGTATCTGCGTTGTCTGCCATATAAAGACTCCCTTAATTCCTATCTTTTCGATTGCAGGATTTTTTGTAAAGCGCTCCTAAGATCGGGATAAGAAAAACAAAATCCGCTATCCAACAGTTTTTTAGGAATAGCCTTCACGCTTTTGCAGAAAAGCTCATCTGCAATTTCTCCTAAAAAAGCGCGCATAAGCCAGCGGGGCATCTTCAGAAAGTAGGGTCTTTGTAACATCTTTGCGAGAAGGCGGGCAAAATCGTCTTGCCTCTCAGGGTAAGGAGAAGAGATATGGATAGGGCCTTCTAAAGATTGTTGGATGACCCAGTCGATTGCCCTTAGCGCATCTTCAATATGGATCCAAGAAATAAACTGCTTTCCTGTAGACAGCTTTGCGCTAAGCCCTAGTTTCGTCAAAAACGCCATGGGATCAAGAGCGCTTCCCGCGCCGTAGGGACCTAAAACCATCCCAAAACGAAGCTGAGCGCACCGAGACCTATCTGTTGTAGCCGCATCTTCCCATTCTTGGCATAGCTGGGATAAAAAGCCCTTTTCTGGGAGCACGTCTTCGGTAAAAGATTGATCATTTTTTTCTCCTGCATAATTGACAGCAGAGGCGCATAAAAACACCTTGGGGGGAAAAGAGCAGGCTTCCATAGCTTGTACTAGCGCTTTTGTAGTTTCGATGCGGCTTTTTTTTAAGCCTTGCTTTTTTTTCTTTGTCCACCTTCCTTTAGCGATGTTTTCCCCTGCTAAATGGATCAAAACATCGGCACGCTCTAACACTTGTTTTGTAGACAAAGGATCGGCATATGAAAAAAAAGCGCCCTTTTTTCCCGGCAAGCGCAAAAGGGGATAAACCTCCTTTTTTTGCTGGCTAAAATAGGAAAGAAGAGCGCTTCCGATAAATCCGTTAGAGCCTGAAATAAGAATACGCAAAAGATCGTACTACTGATCTTTTTCGTCGTGGCGTGAGCAGCAGCTATCATTTTTGCATACACAGCCAAAAAAGCTGATTGCCCAAATACCTGCAAGACCCACAATAGCGTACACAAGGCGCGCTAAAGGAGCGCTTCTACCGCCAAGCAGCGCTGCAACGAAATCATATTGAAAAAAGCCCCATGAGCCCCAATTGATTGCGCCTACAATAACTAATAATAACACAATGAAACGAATGAAATGCATATATACTCCCTAAATCGCTTGTTTACTTAATAGTAAATTTTTTTTTAAGTTCTGTCAAATAGAATTAAAAAATGGGTAGTATTTCTCTAAGAAAGAACATCTGTGCGGGTTTTAAAATGGGCTTTAGATAGACTTGATGTTCGCCTACCTTTAAAAGGCTATTTATCACGATCTTTGAATGAAATTAATACTACTGGCATGCATATTTCTGCTCTGCTCTGCAACCGTGTTT